>WFUQ01000187.1 GCA_015484935.1 Gammaproteobacteria bacterium | reverse complement strand
CGTCACCTTGTACAAAGGCTTTCCACGGTGTATCGACGAATACCTGGGAACGTTCATACTCTGCGATCACTTCTGCGATACGGGTATATGTCACGCCGTTGGTATCACCATATGCGGCATTAAATTCTGCCGTCCAGTCGACCGCCAGATCCGTTTCCAGCTGTGCGCGTACCGCATCGTTATTGCCGACAAAAACAAAGCCTTTCATCTCTTCCGGTGATGTCACAGGAAAACGTGCCTGCGCAGCCGGTAGCGTCAGCCCGGCATTGATGTCGATCTGACCAAAGCCGGTATCAGGAGTACGGATACCGGTATTGGCACCATTCTGACCGGCTTGCTTACCCAGGCTTTCGACACGTCCGTCATGGAACAACACCTGATCCCACAAACCGATATTGAAAGTAGTCGGTGCATTGCGTGGCACAGTCGGGCCACCATCGTAGTTAGTCGCGGTCACACTGTGAAAACGACCGGGTCCGAGCAGATTGTCATTTTCAGCCTCGACACCTACCGGCAGAGATAAGCCATCACCACCACCCAGAACCGGATGATGACAGGTGACGCAAGCCGAATCCTGTTTGCTGACACCCAGGCCTTTGGTAAAAAACACCTTCATACCCAACTGTGCTTTGGCATCGGTGATTGCCGGCAGGGTTCGACCCGTGCTTGGATCACCCGTCAGGCCGGCATCGTTTATCAGTGTGCGTAAAGAGCGTTCACCGCTATCACTGCCACCACATGCAGACAACAACAGTGTGGCACTCAATAAGCTGAAAAATTTTAACTGTGTCTTCATAAATAATCGTTCCAAAAAAGTCATTCTGTGTATTAAAGCAACCATACAAAAAACTGTCGGCTGTTTCCGATGAACGCGCAACTATACAGTACGAGAATCAAAATGTATTGACGTGACTCACATTTTTTATGTTAAAAAATAATAAGTTATGTCATCATGACATGTGATAGTGTGATATCACACACTCGACACCCAATAACAAGTTTTCAGCCTATGCCCTGGTTACAGATCGCGGTCACCACATACCAGCAACACACCGATGTTGTTGAGAGAATATTACTCGATCAGGGTGCCTGTTCGATCACATATCGCGATGCCGATGATGTTCCCATACTCGAACCCGCACCCGGTGAGACCCCCATCTGGGAACACAGCATCGTCACGGGTCTGTTCGACTGTGCAGCAGACACAGAAATACTGGTCAACCAACTGGCCATCGCATTACAAGATTGTGAACACTCGATCAGCACCGAGATGCTGGAAGACCAGAACTGGACACGCGCCTGGATGCAACATTTCAAAGCGATGCGATTCGGCGAACGCTTGTGGGTAGTACCGACTCATCTGACACCTGAACAACCACAGGCGGTCAATCTGAAACTCGACCCTGGCCTCGCATTCGGCACCGGCACACATCCGACCACTTCGCTCTGCCTGCGCTGGCTGGATGCCAACGTCGATAAACAAGCGACCCTGCTCGACTATGGTTGTGGTTCGGGCATACTCGCTATCGCAGCTCTGTTATTAGGTGTGCAACATGCAGACGGTACCGATATCGACCCGCAGGCGATACAGGCCAGCGCCAGCAATGCACACATCAACGGGGTCGATGATCGCTTTGACCTGTTTCTGGTGCAGGACTATCTGCAACAACGATATGACATCGTCATGGCGAACATACTCAGCGGGCCACTCGCCGAACTCGCTCCGGTGCTCTCGGCCTGCACCCGACCCGGAGGCGATATCGTCTTATCCGGCATCCTTCAGGAGCAGGCCGGTAACATACGCACAGCCTACGCCGATACATTCGACATGGACCAGCCTGTGATCGACGGTGACTGGGTGATGCTGCACGGTTGCAGGAAAGGCTGAGAATCTGCAAACTTGCCGACTATGAAAACCGAGTGCCCACATTGCAATACCATCTTTGCGATCACTGAACAGCAACTGGACAGTGCTGATGGCATGGTCCGCTGCGGCATGTGCAATGAAGTGTTCACAGCTGTAGTGCAGGATGATCTGTTCGAGCATCCTGCAGAACCCTCACCGGCTATCGACAGTGCGGATGAAGAGACACAGGCACCACACGATTATGCACTCACAACAGATGAAGTCGTCGCAGATGAACCGCTGGAGACCATATCTCCCGAGCCTGAATCTACGCCTGCTCCGACGGACCATGTCGATGACAGCGACCAAGACAGCTATGACCCTCTGTTCGAGACCACCGATAAAGACATCATACCCGACCATATCCGACACCAGGTACAGGGCAGAACATCGCTGCTCGGTGGTATCCTCTGGGGACTGGGCATCATCGTGTTACTGTCCGGTCTGGTCATACAATATGCCTGGTATGACCGGCAGACACTGCTGAGCCTGCCACAGGTGAAACCACTGCTGGCACAGGTCTGCGAACGGGTGGATTGCAGTCGTCTGGCCCTGCGCGACCCGTCGAAGATAGAGATGACGCGACGCAATATCTACACCCACCCTACCGTCGAAAAAGCACTCATGATCGCCGTCACCATGGTCAATCAGGCCGACTTCGCACAGGCCTACCCCGATATAAAAATCGCCTTCTCGGACGTGGTCGGCACCGTCATCGCCTCACGCCAGTTCACGCCCGATGAATATCTGGAGACCGGACAGAACCGACCGCTGGAACCCGATGTACCTGTCAGCTTCACCCTGGAAGTACAAGACCCGGGTAAACAAGCTCTGACTTATGAATTTGATTTTTTGTAGAGAAAATATTAGTCCGCGAATGAACGCTAATTAACGCAAATAAAAACGAATATTTTTTGTGTAACAAGTTGTGCGATTGTGTTGACCTGCGGAATGCTTAAACAGCTTCGATATAGTCTTGCCCGGCATTTAAATAGCGTTTATTCGCGTTCATTTGCGGACTGTTATTTTCGCTATAAAAAATCAAACTCATAAGTCAGAGCTTGTTTACCCGGGTCCTGTACTTCCAGGGTGAAGCTGACAGGTACATCGGGT
>WFUQ01000186.1 GCA_015484935.1 Gammaproteobacteria bacterium | reverse complement strand
TCATTGCAGTCACACATCACTGATGATAACGATCGTCATGCTATCGAACAGATGTTAGGCAAAGGCTATCTGTTAACAGACCATGACTGAGCACAACAACACCTCACTCAACATCCGGGTCGCAGACTGGCACACTGACAGTGCAGCACTGCAACACATCCGCAAGACGGTCTTCGTCGAAGAACAACATGTACCTGTGGAACTGGAATGGGACGAATACGATGACAGCTCGACGCATTTTCTGGTCGAACTGGACGATCGCCCCGTCGCGACTGCACGGGTAAAACCCGATGGCCAACTTGGTCGGATGGCAGTATTGGCTGACTACCGGAACCGTGGCATCGGCCGTGCCTTACTCGATGCCGTCATCGACTATTGTGAGCAGACCGGGATGCTAACACTGAGCTGCCACGCCCAGATTCAGGTAACCGGCTTTTATGAGCAGGCAGGTTTCGTGCAACACGGTGAAATTTTCGAAGATGCGGGTATCGAACACCGCGCAATGCTGAGAAAATGTGCTAAATAATCAGGTGTAACTATCAGAATAATAACAATAAAAAGGTAACCACCATGTTACACGCTCCCGCATCACCCGTGACCGGAGACATGCCAGTGCAATACAAACTGGGCGAAACACGAGACGAAGTCACCATCGAAACCGCTGAAGAAAACCGCGAGGCCGCACTGGAACTTGCCAGACAGGCGAATTATCACATCAACATCTTCACTCAGGATCTTGATTCAGCCGTCTACGACAATCATGAGTTTGAACAACACCTAGCACATCTGGCACGTAAACATCCCAATACGATGATACGTATCCTGGTACGCGATTCGACCAACGCAGTCAAAACCGGTCACCGCCTGATACGACTGGCACAGAACATGAGCAGTTCTGTCTTCATCAAGAAGATCGCAGCCGATTATCAGGATGAGCAATCATCGTTCATGGTAGCCGATGGTCTTGGCTTGTTACACCGGGTTTCAGGCGATCAATATCGCTATGCCGCCACGGTGAATTTCATGTCGCCATTACAAGCTAAAAAGTTGAATGAATCTTTCGATGAGATGTGGGAACAGAGTGAAGTCGATCCCCAGGTTCGTCGCTTGTATATGTAACGCGAGCTGTCAGACCGGTTCAGGTCGTCCGATATGATAACCCTGCACATAATCCACACCAATCTCAGTCAGTATCTCCAGGGTTTTTTCATTTTCGACACATTCTGCAATGGTGTGCAATTGCATCACCTTTCCAACCTGATTGATTGATGAAACCATAGCACGATCGATCTCATCAAACGCGATATCCTTGACGAACGAGCCGTCTATCTTCAGATAGTTGACCGGCAGGTTCTTGAGATAGGCGAACGAACTGAGTCCACTGCCAAAATCATCCAAAGCAAACTGACAGCCGTAGTTTTTCAACTCATTGATGAAGCGTGTTGCTTTGGTGATATTACTGATCGCCACGGTCTCGGTTATCTCGAAGCAGATATTCACCAGTCTTATATTTCTTTTTTCTTTTTCATCCAGTATGAACTGCAGGAAACCGTCATCACTTAAAGACTCACCAGACAGGTTGATCGCGATCAGACTACCATCGCTAATATTGTCACCATCCGATGATCGTCTATGGATCATCTCGAACACTTCAGACACTACCCATCGGTCGATATTCGCCATCAGATTGTAACGTTCTGCCGCAGGGATGAATGCACCAGGCGGGATGATCTCACCGTCATCATCCACCATCCTGATCAGCACCTCGAAATGTTCTTCATCTTCGCCATTCAGACTTTCAATCTTCTGTTTAAACAGTCGGAAACGGTTTTCGGACAGCGCCTCTGTAATCCTCCCTGTCCAGTGCATCTGTCCTCGCCGCTCACTGACCACCTGATCGGAAGCCTCATAGATATGCACACGGTTACGACCGGCATCTTTTGCAGCGTAACACGCAACATCTGCGGCACTCATGATCTCTGCCATATCGAGGTTATCGATATTGATGCCGACGATACCGATACTGACACCGATCTCGAAAGTCTTGTCTTCCCAGACGAAACGGTAATCTTTCACCTGCTGCCGTATCTTGTCTGCGATGAGTGATGCCTGTCTGATATTACAGTTTTCCAGCAACACACCGAATTCGTCGCCACCGAGACGTGCGACCACATCACCTGCACGCAACACCTTGTTGAACAATAACGGTAACTGTTGCAACAGTTCATCACCCGCTACATGACCACAGGTATCGTTGACGATCTTGAACTGGTCGAGATCCAGATAACACAGGGAATGCACACGTTCTTCCTCACGTACGTTCAACAACATATCGGCGAGACATTCTTCAAATTTCCTCCGGTTATACAGCCCTGTCAACATATCGTGACTCGCCTGATAGGACAACTGACTGGTCAGCCTGCGTGTATGACTGACATCCTTGATGACGATCACCCCCCCCATAAGATCACCGCTCTTGTTCTTCATGGGGGCGACGCTGGCTTCTATCTCGATGACGGATGATGAACCATTGATGAGCGAAACATGCTCGGGCAGCGCAACGATCTCACCGGTGCTGAAACATTCTCGTACCGGATTGGACAGTTTCTTGGTCGAAGGATCACTGATGATATTGATGACCCTGTCATACTGTTTTCCCAGCGCATCTTCACGTTCGATACCCAGCAGGATCGCAGCAGCCGGGTTGATGTACTGTATCTTCTCATCGACCGAGACGGTGACGACCGACTCGGTGATGGACTGCAAGGTCACCTCTGCAAATTCCTTCTCACGATCCAGCTCACGTTCTGAGTTGGAGACCCGAACCAGCGCCCCTTCGAGTTCATGCTTGTGCAACAGTATCGCATCGATAGCGTCATTGATGAAACTTCCCAGATAACCGAACTCGTCCTTGCGTGACTGATCGAAACGAACCGTTTCACTGCCATGTGAAAACTGTCTGGCCGTATTCACCATATTCAGAAACGGACGCGACAACACCCTCTGTAATACCTGCTGAAGTATCAGTCCGAAAACAAACACCGACATCCCGATGGTCAGCAGCATGTCTTTTCTTATCGATGAAACCGTCTTCTTCTGATTGGGGAAATACACCAGCAGTGAAACAGACGATGGTTCTGCATCATTCTTGTTGAAGTAGTGGACGGTATACGGAAATACATCATCATCCTCGTTCCTGTCACCGAATACATGCTCTTTGCCATGCTGGATGATGATGACACTGGTGAAGCCCATCTCGTTACGCAACATATTCATCTTGGCGATGAACTGCTGATTGCTTTCGCCGAGCACTTCCGGGAGTGGATTGGCTTCCAGTGATTCCTCTATCTCATAGGCGAGTAAGCGGACGTTGGTCTTGTTTGTTTCATAGAGATCGGACTCGGCATTCTCCAACAGAAATACTGCGACCAGCAAGCCGACCAGTACCAGTCCCCAGAATACGATTCCGGTGATACGGGCAGGAAGTTTTGGTTGGAAGTGGTTGGTTTCGTGTGTATCCATAAAGCGGTCAGCTTATTTGAAACCTACCCACTTGAGTCCCAGCATTACCGGACAGATACCACTGGCACCCGCACCCATGATGGCGAAGCCCATGAACCAGGGGAAAAACCAGATGACATCGAAACCATATTCATACACCGACAGGTAGGATGCTGCCAGAACGATAGCTACAAATAGGCGCCATGCGCGGATGGCATCGACATCGAAGCGGTTTTTGGTACGGAATACCACCAGTCCCGAATCCAACCTGACGCGTCTCGCTGCTTGTAACAACGTGGTCAATCGTAGATCAGTGATGGCTTCGAACACGAGCCAGGCAACCAGCGCGTAGATCAGATAATCCAGACCGATATACAGAGAAATCAGAATATAGACACCGACAAGAAACAGATAAAGTCTCTCACTCATGATGAACTCCAGGAATTTGCGCAGACCATCCCGGTAACACGCTGATTTAATTAGTTATTATTATTTAATTATCTATGATACTTATAGCAGACAAATGATAATAATTCCCGTTTCAGGGCTTATTCAATGCACGGGTAATCTGTCTGACCAGGGCAGGCCCCGCATAGACAAAACCGGTATAGATCTGCACCAGTGCAGCACCAGCCTCGATCTTTTCAACCGCATCACTCGCCTGCATGATACCGCCGACGGCGATTACAGGAACAGCACCATCCAGCCGCTTCACCAATCGACGTAACACATGATCGGCACGTCGTTTCAATGGTCTGCCACTGAGTCCGCCTGCTTCGTTACTGTAGCTGCTGTCCGCAACTCCGGATTTATCATTGGTGGTATTGGTGGCGATGACCGCATCGATGTTGTGCTGCTTGATGATCAACGCGATCTCATCCACTTCTTCATCGACCAGATCGGGCGCAATCTTCACCGCCACAGGCACATCACGACCGCTCGCTTCCATCAACTTCACTTTCTCCTGTTGCAGACCTGCCAGCAGCTTCGATAACTCATCACCTTGTTGCAACTCCCGCAGCCCGGGCGTATTGGGTGATGAGATGTTCACGGTGATGTAATCCGCATAATCATAGACCTGCCTGAAGCAGATGAGATAATCATCCAGTGCCTGTTCGTTGGGGGTGAGCTTGTTCTTGCCGATGTTGATACCGATGATGCTTCGTCGGTGCGAACGTCTGACCTGCTCGACCAGGTGTTTGACACCGAGATTATTGAAACCCATACGGTTGATGATCGCCTGATGTTCTACCAGCCGGAACAATCTGGGTCGGTCGTTACCCGGCTGTGGTTCAGGTGTGACCGTGCCGATCTCGACGAAGCCGAAACCACAGGCAGACAGCGCATCGATATGATCGCCGTTCTTGTCCAGCCCGGCTGCCAGTCCGATCTGATTGGGGAAGTCGATACCCATCACGTTCACCGGCCTGCTCGCGACTTTCGGCAGAAACAGTCTGAGCAAGCCCAGACGATATGCCCAGTCGAGCAAGGTCAGTGACAGACCGTGTGCGGTTTCCGGATCCAGCTTGAATAAAAATGCTCTGGCTATTCGATACATAAGCTAATCACAGGCCTGCAGATGTGAAACGATGAGTTGTAATTTCTTGTTACCCCGGAATTCATTGACATCCATGCGGTAGACCGCGTGCACATCACCGCCCTGCGGTAGATCATCATCCGTCTTATTGAATGCGATCGCATCGATCACGGCATCGGAGTCTTTTTTTCGTAGCTGCATCTTGAGATGTTTCTCACCGACGATACGCCAGTCGATCACCTCGAAGTTATCATCGAATGCCGGCTCCAGAAAATGTTGCCCCCAGGGACCGGCATAACGCAACATCTCGGCATTATTCAAAGTCAGTTCATCGGCTGTGGTTTCACCATCGGTGATGATGGTATGTTGCAGGCTATCTTCGTCGATAATCTCGGACACCGCCCACTCCATCGCCTTCTGAAAAGCCTCGAAATCTTTCTCCCGTATCGACAGACCGGCTGCCATCGCATGACCACCGAACTTGATGATCATCTCAGGATAGTGCCGATCCACCCTGTCGAGCACATCGCGGATATGCAGGCCGGGGATAGAACGTGCCGATCCTTTGATGATGGCCTGCTCTGAGCTTTCGGACAAGGCGAATGCGATCACCGGACGATGCAGACGATCTTTAAGACGTGAAGCCAGCAGACCGACCACGCCTTCATGCCAGCTTTTCTGGTACAGACACAGGGACAGGCGCATCTCGCTGTCTTCGTCTGCCAGCTCTGACAACAACTCATCGACCAGCGCATTCGCCTGTGCCAGCATATCGGCTTCGATGTTTCTGCGCTGTTTATTGATGTCATCGAGCATCTTCGCCAGCTCCATCGCCTGTGATCGATCGGTGCTCAACAGGCAGGCGATTCCGATACTCATGTCTTCCAGCCGGCCTGCAGCATTCAGTCTCGGACCGATGACGAAACCGAAATCCTGCGCACTGCAACTGACGAAATTCTTCCCTGCGACGGTCAACAGCGCCTTGATACCGGCACAGCATTTATCGGCACGGATACGTCGTAAACCCTGATCGACCATGATGCGGTTGTTGGCATCCAGCGGCACCACATCGGCGACCGTACCGAGTGCCACCAGATCGAGCAGTTCCGCCATATTGGGTTCTGTCCTGTCGCTGAACCAGTCCTGGCTACGCAGACTGGCACGCACTGCCAGCATCAGATAGAACGCCACACCGACACCAGCGATACATTTACTGGGGAAGTCACAACCGGGTTGATTGGGATTAACGATGGCAGCTGCCTGCGGCAGTTCATCACCGGCAAGATGGTGGTCGGTGATCACCACCG
>WFUQ01000185.1 GCA_015484935.1 Gammaproteobacteria bacterium | reverse complement strand
CCGCAAACGGATCAGCCGATGATGCGGAGAGAGCAAAAGACAGAGCGTTGGCGAATCTGTCCAAGGTGTTCGAACTGCGTATCCGTGAATCGTCTACCACTGTTTCTGATGTGGTATCACAGAAGCGAGACGGTGCCGAAAGTGTCAGTAGTTCACAACGATTGACACAGAACATCAACGTGCAGACGAACAAAATCATCGAAGGCGCTCGCATCGCGCAACAGTGGTTCGATAAAGCTGAACTGACCCATCACGCACTGGCCGTGCTCGACCGAAGACAGGCAGGTAATAATATCCGTGCCGAGATCGAACGTGTCGATAAAGAAACCGAATATGAGCTGGCGAGACCGGCACAGAACAAACTGCAACAGGTCGCACTGTTGAATAAAGCAGTGGCGTTGCAGATGGAAAGAAGCGTGTTACAGAAAACACTCAAGATCATCGACCTGAGTGGCAGGGGAGAAGCAGCAAGATGGAATATGGCCGAGCTGCGTGAAAAACTCGATAACAGTCTGATCGATCTGAAGATGGCAGCTGCAGTCAATAAAGACGATATCGGTGACCTGGATAACCTGACTGCCGGTGCGATGGGCAAGGCGGGTTTCCCGCCCGATAACAGCAACTATGAATACGTTCTGGCGACAACATTTGTCGCACAACCGGTATTCGAAAATCAGGGCTGGTTCTGGTTGCGAGGCATACTCAGCTTGCAGTTGAGTGATACCCGTGGACGTGTGCTGGGTAATCGTACCTGGCCGATAAAAGTATCGTCGGTACAACAGGCTTTGCTGATTCCGCGTGCCCGGGCAGCTGTGGAGAAAACCCTGTCAGAGAATCTTCGTGACACTATATTAGGTTTTGCTTCCACACAATAGCGCAGGCTATTGTTTGTAAAGGAAAAGGATTCCGTAGCGATTCCGGTTTTCAGGAAGATATTCCATCCCTTTTCGGGGGTACAGCCGAACCCCCGCCTGCGGTATAGTTAAACCTGCAGATGCAGAAGACATGCACCCACTGCTGGCGGTGGTCAGGTCCGGGTATCCGGTTCGTGAGCTACCTTTGGTCAATTTACAGATGATTATGAAAAACGCGTTCACCAAAATTCGAAATATGTCCTACACTGAGAGTAAGTCATGAGTCAGCAAGACGACTTTGAATACGACGATGACAGTGGCCTGGCGGTCGAAGAAAGCAAGCCGAAAATTAAACCGCCCGGACAGTATAAAGTTGTACTCAATAATGACGACTATACACCCATGGAGTTCGTCGTTCAGGTACTGACCACCTTCTTCGGGATGGACCATGCAAAAGCCACCCGCGTGATGATGTCAGTGCATACGAAAGGTAAAGGGATCTGCGGCATCTACAGTTATGAGATAGCCGAAACGAAAGTGGATCAGGTAAACGAGTTCTCTAAGTTAAATCAGCACCCGTTACTTTGCAGCATGGAAGAGGCGTAATAAACATAAACGAGGTTGGTCATGTTAAGTAAGGAGCTTGAAGCATCTTTGAATGTCGCATTCAACGAAGCACGAGATAAGCGACACGAATACATCACAGTCGAGCATCTGTTGCTCGCGTTGCTGGATAATACGAGTGCGAACACCGTATTACAGGCATGCGGTGCAGACCTCCGCTTGTTGAGCAACGAGCTTGCCGAATACCTCGAAAAGAACACCCCCGTGTTCGGTGATGTGGTCGGTGGCGAAGTCCAGCCGACACTCGGTTTCCAACGTGTACTGCAACGCGCAGTGTTCCACGTACAGTCATCAGGCAAGAAAGAAGTCGTCGGAGCCAATGTGCTGGTCGCCATGTTCGGTGAACAGGAATCACAGGCTATCTACCTGTTACAACAACAGAACGTCACCCGACTCGATGTGGTGAATTACATCTCACACGGCATCACCAAAGTATCCAGCGATACTGATAAGAGCGAACATGAGGCTCGCGAAGGCGCAGCTGCTGAGCCCGAGAATCAGCCACTGGAGAACTTTGCAACCAATCTGAATCAACGTGCGATGCAGGGACATATCGATCCTCTGATCGGACGTGAACACGAGATAGAGCGCACCGTGCAGATACTGTGTCGTCGTCGCAAGAACAATCCCTTGCTGGTCGGTGAAGCAGGTGTCGGTAAGACCGCGCTGGCTGAAGGCCTGGCGAAGAAGATCGTCGATAACGATGTGCCGGATGTATTGAAAGATTGCACCATCTACTCGCTCGACCTGGGTGCACTGGTCGCCGGTACCAAATATCGCGGTGATTTCGAAAAACGCCTCAAAGGTGTGCTGAAACAATTAAAACGCCAGGACGGTGCGGTACTGTTCATCGACGAGATCCATACCATCATCGGTGCCGGTTCGGCTTCGGGTGGTGTCATGGATGCATCCAATCTGTTGAAACCGATGCTGGCTTCCGGTGAGCTCAAATGTATCGGTTCGACCACGTATTCCGAATTCAGAAGCGTATTCGAAAAAGACCACGCACTGGCACGTCGTTTCCAGAAGATCGATCTGCCCGAGCCATCAGTCGATGAGACCATCGATATCCTGAAAGGTCTGAAATCCCGTTTCGAGGAACATCATGATGTGAAATTCAGCAACAATGCGTTACGTGCAGCGGCTGAATTGTCGGAGCGTTATATCATGGATCGTTTCCTGCCAGACAAAGCTATCGATGTGATCGATGAAGCCGGAGCGAACCGTCGTGTTAACGGCAGCACCAAAAAGTCGGTCAGCGTGACTGATATCGAAAACATCATCGCCAAGATCGCGCGTATCCCGCCCAAGACTGTATCGACTTCTGATACGGAACAGTTGAAGAATCTGGAACGTGATCTCAACCTGACGGTGTTCGGTCAGGAGACATCGATCAGCACACTGGCGACAGCGATACGCATGTCTCGTTCCGGTCTCGGTTCACCGGAAAAACCCATCGGTTCATTCCTGTTCGCAGGGCCGACCGGTGTCGGTAAGACCGAAGTCTGCCGTCAGCTCGCTATGACTCTGGGTGTCGAGCTGGTACGTTTTGATATGTCCGAATATATGGAACGCCATACCGTCTCTCGTCTCATCGGTGCGCCTCCGGGTTATGTCGGTTTCGACGATGGTGGCTTGCTCACCGAAGCTATCACCAAACAGCCACATGCGGTATTGCTGCTGGATGAGATCGAAAAAGCGCATCCGGAAGTGTTCAACATCTTGTTGCAGGTGATGGATCACGGCACCCTGACCGACAGTAACGGTCGCAAGACCGATTTCAGAAATGTGATACTGGTGATGACGACCAATGCCGGTGCGCAACTCATATCACGTCAGTCTATGGGCTTCACCGAACAACAGAATGATCTGGATGGTATGGAAGAGATCAAGCGTCTGTTTACACCGGAATTCCGTAATCGTCTCGATGCTGTAGTTCAGTTCGATGCGCTCGACGAGAGAACACTGGGTAGCGTAGTGGACAAGTTCCTGGTCCAGCTCGAGATGCAGCTCGATGAGAAGAAGGTCACTATCCACATAGACAAAGATGCACGTAAGTGGATCGCAGAGAAAGGCTACGATCCGAAGATGGGTGCACGTCCTATGGCACGAGTGATACAGGATCACCTGAAGAAACCGTTAGCGAACGAGATACTGTTCGGTGACCTGACCAAAGGCGGCCACGTCGAAGTCAGTGTCCACGAC
>WFUQ01000184.1 GCA_015484935.1 Gammaproteobacteria bacterium | reverse complement strand
GAAAGAGGATGTTGCACCTGCCACCTTGCCGTTCCAGAAAATCTCAGGTTTCAGAAACGCCTTGTTGAAATGAAAACGCTCATTGTCGAACGCCCGGAACAGGCCGTCTGTCTTTTCATTGGAGACACGCGCCGGTCGTAATGCGCGTAGGGGATTGTAGAACTGTATCCAGTCACCTTTGTTGTGACGGCGCCATGTAGCATACTCGTCTATATCAGTGGCAGAGAGCGACCTGAAAACCTGCTCGTCGTCCGGCGCTGCCTGCAACATACCGGCGTCCAGCCTTGCTCTGTGTTTGTTAAAGACAACCTGCAATTCATCACGTAAAACGGTGTGACTGTTGTCATCCTGCATACTGTTCGCCAGTACCAGGATGAATGCACCCAGCTCGTCGGCAGACAACATGGACTTCAACTGTGTTACGAACGACGACTGAAACGTCGCCAGATCACTTGCGATAAACATGACGATGAACTGCGAGGAATCCTCAGCTATCCGGGATCAGCAGCAATGTGACGATGATCAGGACGAGACCGGCCGAGGTCAGGTAGAACGGTTTTCTTGCCTTGTGCCAGTGCACCAGGGTGAATACCAGGATAGGCAACAGCAGGATATTCCCCAGCATCCAGCCGGTGTTGATCTGTTTGGCGACGACGATGCTCCATATCCAGCCGATGATGAACATCGGGATACCCAGAGAGAATGCTGACAGTGCTATGAGTTCGGGAGACATGTTTTTCAAAAACCGTTACGCCATTCGAGGCGGCGCATCTTACCAGACCTGAACAGACATGCGCACAGAATCAGGGCATGCTGCGTTTACTGTTGAGCCATTTCACCAGTGGCTCCCAGGCTTCGACATCCTGCCATACCTGCGAAGGTGCCATCTCGTAGATACCGACACCCCGCTCCTCGGCCTTGATGTAATTCTGGGTGTCACGCAGGGTTGCGATGTACGGCACTTTCAGTTTTTTGATGAAGTCGAACAGCTCCTGAAAGATGATGGTGTTCTCGCGCACACGATTGGCGATGACACCGACCTTGATCTGCTTGTTGGTGAAACGACTGTGCGACTGTATCTCCTGCATATATTTGGTGGCAGCACGGATATCGATCGGCGACGGCAGGATGGGAAACAACACGGTCTCGACCTTGCGTAACATCTGGGTGAGCTCTTTGCCGTGTACCCTCGCAGGTGCATCCATGATCAGCACATCGGTATCACGCGGCGCTTTTACCGGATCTTTCCAGGCTTCGATGCCCTGTATCTCCGGCCACTGCTCATCGCGAGCTTCCAGCCAGGCGATACTGGAACCCTGCGGGTCGTAGTCTGCGAGCACCACTTTCTGCTCCTTCTCCCAGGCATAATAACTGGCCAGATTGGTCGCGATCGTACTTTTGCCACAGCCACCCTTGGCGTTCAAAACCATGATGCTACGCATAGATATCGCCCCTTTTGTTTTTATTGATTACCGTCATGGATTGTAAGTGAAACAGGCTCATAATAGATAAAAAATTTCAGTCAGACAGTTGAAATACAGAACACATGCACTATTTTATTACTTCTCGCACCGTCACTGTGCAGTTTAAATCGATGACACAGGCTGCTGCGATGCCGGAAAAATCATAACCTTCTGATTTTTCTGGGTTAAAAGCTGAATCGTTACGCTGGCATATAACTTGCCTTATTCCAGCTACACGGTTTCAGTTATAACTTACCGGTCAAGTTTCGAGACCGGTGACGAAACCAGAATTGTAAAAACAGACCCGATAAGGAATTTACTGATGACTCGCTTCGAAAAACATATATTCATCGCGCTGGGTATCTCTACAGTCGTTATGTTACTGAACATCATCGCCGTCACTTCCGGTGTGGCTGACAGGTACTATTCCCAGGTCAGTCAGTGGCTGCAACCGCTGTTGGGCTAGGCGCAAATCTTGCGGAAGCTCTGATTAATCAGAGTTTCCTTGCGTTATTTTCTGCAAACTACCGGAGTCGGCATAGCATCGGCTCCGGTACGATCTTATCTACAGTTCCTTGATACCCGCGATCAGCTCTGCCACTGCCTTCTGACCATCACCGTATAACATGCGCGTATTATCGGCATAGAACAGGTGGTTTTCGATACCCGAGAAACCCGCACCCTTGCCGCGTTTGATCACGATAGTGTTCTGCGCCTTATCTGCATCCAGGATAGGCATGCCGTAGATAGGACTGTCCGGATTCGACCTCGCTACCGGGTTCACCACATCGTTTGCACCGATGACCAGCGCGACATCTGCGGTCGGGAATTCCGGATTGATCTCGTCCAGATCGAGGATGCGGTCATAATCCACACCCGCTTCCGCCAGCAAGACATTCATGTGGCCCGGCATACGCCCTGCTACAGGATGGATGGCATATTTCACATCGACACCGCGCGCGGTCAACAGGTCTTCCATCTCTTTCAGTTTGTGCTGTGCCTGCGCCACTGCCATGCCGTAACCCGGCACGATGATGACCTTGTCGGCATATGCCATCATGATAGCGGCATCCTGCGCCTGCACTTCTTTCATGCTGCCTTCGATCTCTTCTTCTGCAGCTTCACCGCCATCACTACCGAAGCTGCTGAACAACACATTCGAGATTGGGCGGTTCATGGCTTTCGCCATCAACTGGGTCAGCAAAGTACCGGAAGAACCGACCACGGTACCGGCGATGATCATGGCCGCATTGTCCAGCACGAAGCCTTCGAAAGCGACCGCCAGACCGGTGAGCGCATTGAACAGGGAGATGACGACCGGCATATCGGCCCCGCCGATAGGCGTGGTTACCATGATACCGAGCACCAGTGCCAGCACGAAGAAGAGGATGACTTCATTGAAACTGACCGGGCTACCCGTCGCCACCCAGTAACCGGTGACACAGACCGCGATGAACAGACCGATGTTAACCAGTTGATGCGCTGGCAGTCGGAAAGTCTTGCGCATGATGCCCTGTAACTTGGCGAAGGCGATCGCCGAACCGGAGAACGAGACCGCACCGATGACTGCACCCAGCACAGCCAGTGTCTGGATGACGACACCATGCGATGCCCCACCGTCAGATAATTTGACCAGTTCGACTGCCGCGATGGCAGCGGCTGCACCACCACCCATGCCGTTATACATGGCGATCATCTGCGGCATATCGGTCATCGCCACTTTCTTGGCTGAGATATAAGCGACTGCTGAACCCAGTGCGATAGCGAGCACCATCAGGATAAAGTTGGGGCTGTCAGCAAAATCCATGCTGATATGGATCTGCGGTGCACCGAAGGTCGCGACCGATGCGATCACCATAGCGATACCGGCCCACACGATACCGCGATGTGCGGTGACCGGTGATGACATCTGTTTCAGCCCGACGATGAACACCGCGGCTGTCACGAAATAGATTGCTTCGATCATCAAGCTCATGCTGTCTCTCCCTGAGCTTTACCCTTGTTGCCGGTCTGGAACATCTCCAGCATACGGACAGTGGCGACGTAACCACCGACCGCATTACCCGCGGCCAGCGCCACGGCGAAGAAACCGATGACCAGCTCCAGTGTACCATCGGCGTGACCGAGCGCGATCATGGCACCGACCAGCACGATGCCGTGCACGAAGTTGGAGCCTGACATCAACGGGGTATGCAGGATGACCGGCACGCGGCTGATCACTTCATAGCCGGTGAAAGCAGATAGCATAAATATATAGAGAGCAGTAAAACCTTCAACCATCGTTATGACTCCGACCGGTATCGTTCGTGGACGATCTTGCCTGCATGTGTGAGCACACAACCTGCGATCACATCATCGTCAAAATCCAGTTCCAGCTCACCGTCTTCAGTGATGAAGGGTGAGACCAGGTTAAATAAATTCTTGGCGTACATCTCGCTGGCGTTGACCGGCAGTTCGCTGGGCACGTTCAACGGCCCGTAGATGGTCACCCGACCTTCGTAGTCCACCGACTCGCCCGGCTGGGTCAGCTCGCAGTTACCGCCGCCTTCTGATGCCAGATCGACGATGACCGCACCGACTTTCATATCGGCGACCATCGCTGCGGTGATGATCTTCGGTGAAGGACGACCGGGGATGGCGGCTGTCGTCACCACCACATCGGCCATCGAGATATGTTTCGCCAGCACTTCCTGCTGCTGCTGTTTTTCATCTTCGGTCAGCTCACGCGCATAACCGCCTTCGCCATCTGCGCTGACGCCGGTATCGACAAATTTGCCACCCAGTGATTCGACCTGTTCACGGGTCGCACTGCGCACATCGAATGCTTCGACGATGGCACCCAGGCGTTTCGCAGTCGCGATCGCCTGCAGACCGGCGACACCGGCACCGATGATGAGCACCTTGGCAGGTCGGATAGTACCGGCTGCGGTGGTCAACATAGGGAAGAACACCGATGCTTTCTGTGCCCCCATCAACACGCCCATATAACCGGATATCGAAGCCTGTGATGACAACGCATCCATGGACTGGGCACGTGTGATGCGCGGCACCAGTTCCATCGCCAGACTGGTGATGTTCTTGTCGCAGAATGCCTGCATCATCTCGGCGTTATTCTGCGGTGCCATGAAACCCACGATGGTCGCACCATCGGGTATGTTGGCGACTTCGTCCAGTGTCGGTGGTTGCACTTTGAATATCAGCGATGCTTCTTTGTACAGGGTGGCCGCATCGTCGACCATGGTCACATCGACAAAATCGTCATCTTTGAAATGCGAAGACAATGCGGCGCCTGCCTGCATGGAAATCGAGACTTTCAACCCGGTCAGTTTTTTCGCTACGCTCGGATCGAGTGCGATGCGACGTTCGCCTGACTGAATTTCGTTAGGTATAGCCAGCCTTATCGGCATGAGAAACTCCAGAAAATGCCCAAGAATCGGGCAGTAAAAAACTGCGCGTATGATACAGCAAAGCACTCAGTTGATGAATACCTGTCGTACTTCTGCTTAAATGCTGTTTTTCCAGCGAACCGGCGACCGTGAGCAACGACACACCTCAAAACCAGCAGAACAGTAAGGACAAGACCGGTATCCTCCTGGTCAACCTCGGTTCACCCGACTCGCCTACCCCGTCTGCCCTGCGACGTTATCTGGCAGAGTTTCTGTGGGATCCGCGTATCGTCGATGCGCCCCGCTGGTTATGGTGGCTGGTGCTGCACCTCGTCATCCTGCGCATCCGCCCGTCCCGCTCGGCCAGAGCCTATGCCCGGGTCTGGACCGATGAAGGCTCACCGCTCATCACCATCAGTAAAAAACAGCTCGCTGCAATCCGCGCACGATTACAGGATCAGGTCAGCGTCGAACTGGCTATGCGCTATGGCTCGCCTTCGGTAAGGAGCGGACTCGAAAACTTGCGTGCCAGCGGTGTCACACGGGTACTGGTGCTGCCGATGTACCCGCAGTATTCCCACACCACCACCGCCTCGGTGAGCGATGCAGTCAGTGCCAGCTTGCAAGCGATGCAGTGGTCGCCCCAACTCGACACCATCAACGATTATCACCGGCATCCGGCGTATATCCGTGCGCTCGCCGACAGCATCCGGCACAACTGGTCGGTCAATCCGCGCGGGCAGTTGTTGCTGTTTTCATTCCACGGCATACCACAACGTTATGTCGATAATGGCGACCCGTATTATGACCAGTGCCAGACCACAGCACGCCTGATCGCGACGGAACTGGCACTCGAGGACGACGAATGGAAGCTGGTATTCCAGTCACGCTTCGGACGTGAACCCTGGTTGCAACCCTATTGTGACAAGACACTGGAAGCCCTGCCATCACAGGGCATCACGCGTGTGGATATCATCAGCCCCGGCTTCTCTGCCGACTGCCTGGAAACGCTGGAAGAGATCGACATGGAGAATCATGAGATCTTTATCGAAGCCGGCGGTGAGCAGTTCCAGTACATCGCAGCTCTCAATGATAAGGTCGAACATATCGATGCGCTGTGCGACATCCTCACCGGGCATCTGTCCTGAATCAGTTTTGGCACAACGCGCCAAAGTAGGTGTCAGCCGTTGTCTGCTGGGCGATGCGGTGCGTTATGACGGACGATCGAAAGCCAATCTCATCGTCATCGAACAATTAGATGCGTTATTCGAACTGGTGCCACTGTGCCCGGAAGTCGAAGCCGGGCTGACCACACCCCGACCGCCGGTACAACTGACCTGTTCCAGTGAAGCCGGGCTGGCACATCCACGCATGACCGGCAGAGACGATCCCTCTCTGGATGTGACCGATCTGATAACCGATTACTGCGAACTAAAACTCGCGCAACTGGAGCAGCTATCCGGTTTTATCTTCAAGAGCCGTTCACCCAGTTGTGGGCTGGATGACACGCCGGTGTTGCTACCGGAACAGACCCGACTCGGCAGCGGTGTTTTTGCGCAGGCGTTTACTCGCGCCTACCCGACCATCGCCGTGATAGACGAGCGCAAGCTCGAAGATACACGACTGAAACAGGATTTCATCCGACAGGTGCAACGACTGCATCGTCAATAGACTGCCTGCCAACCCACGGTCAGCACCCGGTCGGTCTCCAGCTGCGGCCCATCCAGTTTCTGATACACCGGTATCGCCAGCTCGATACCCAACAGGTGATCGCCGATCATGAAATTCAAGCCGACCAGAGCATCGATCCGACTACCTGCACGCAGGTTCGCTTCCTTGGTCGGCACGGTCGGTGTCGCCGCCAGTGTGGTATCGGTACCATCGATATTGCCCCGGCGCTGCGCCTTGAGTCGAAAACTTGTCTGCACCGAATCGGCGACTGCTGTCGCCAGCCATGCTGATACCTCGGCGACATCGCCCAGTCGGTATCCATTATCGTTACTACCCGTACGGATGGTCGCCTGTGCCTGTGCGCCCCAGTTCAGCGTATCGAATCTGCCCTGTTGCGAGGCACCGAGTAACAGGTCATATGTTCCCGAACCTGTCTGCATGGGATAAGGCAGTTGCACCGGCACGCCTGCTGAAGCCGGGGTCACATCCCGCTGGTCTATCGCACCGGTCGGTAGCGACAGGCCTATATTCAGTATCACATCACTCGCTTGCGGTGAGACCATCGCCGTGATGCTGACATCACCGATACCACGCGCCTGGGTCGTGAATCGCACACCGTTCATATTGACCTCATGCGCCATATCGATGGTCAGATACGGCAACATCACCATCATGGTCAAGCTATCGGTGATACCGACCATGCCACCCAGCATGTGCATATCCATATCCATCGTCAATGGACTCACCATGAAACCCGGTAACGGTGTCGCTACCCGATTGGTACCACTCCGGTTGCCCTCCATATCCATGCCCATGAAACGGTAGGACAGCATCCATTCGTCTTCTCCCATCAGATGCTCACCCATGATACCGATGGGCGCATAGGTGGAATGCTTATGATGGTCGTGCGCTGCTTCGGCGTACTGACTGCCGGTACAGAGTGTTGCCGCCATCAACAAGGCGGTAAGTGGTCGGGGTAATGAGGTCAAGTGTGTCATATCCTGTCTCTTGCAAGTGATTCGTTAACTCGTAAGAGCAAACAACATGCCAACAATTAAACACTGTTATAACAGTATGTTACGATTTTCATCAGACGACACACCGCGTGATATCACACAGTTTGTCGGAACCGGTTACAGTTATCGGCAGCGAATGCCGTTGTACATCACAGCTCCGCCAGCACCTGTTTGATCATCGAGATCGCCTGCGAGTGATAGCCGCCACCGAACAGGTTGGTGTGGTTGATGATGTGATAGATGTTATAGAACGTCTTGCGTACGGCGTAACCGTCATCCAGCGGCCAGGCATTATTATAGGCCGCATAAAAATCGGCACCGAAACCACCGAACAAGGTGGTCATGGCAAGCTCGGCTTCGCGGTCTCCGTAATAGAAAGCCGGGTCGAATATAACCGGCACGCCCTCGTCCAGACCGCCGTAGTTGCCGCTCCAAAGATCGCCATGCAACATCGATGCGACTGGTGTGTAGCTGTTGAACAACACCGGGAAGTCGGCCAGCAGTCGCTCGCCCAGGGTCTGCAACTCACCGCCGTAACCATTACGTGCAGCCAGTTGCAGTTGAAACCCAAGACGCTGTTCACGCCAGAAACGGATCCAGTCTGAGCACGGGGTATTGGGCTGGGCGGTGGCACCGATGGTGTTGTCGATATGCCAGCCGTACTGGTCTGCCGTGACCGCATGCATGGCAGCCAGCTGTTCTGCCAGCAACACATTATCGACCCGACCCGACAGGTCGAGATACTCCATCACGATGTAGCAGGATGCAGCATCCTGCCCGTAAGCGATCACCTCGGGCACACGGATGGTATGGCTGGATGCCATCTCACGCAAACCTTCTGCTTCAGCAGCAAACATATCACCGTAGCGGACATGATTGGTTTTGACAAAGTAGCTCCGCCCGCCATCGCTTATCCGGGTCGCAACATTGATGTCACCACCTGCCTGCCCGGTGCTGGACTCGATACAAAATGCCGAACCGGTTTGCTCTGTGATTTCAGCTTCGATCTGTCGCCAGACACTCATCATTTTCCCCCGAAAAAACGCACCCTATTCTGCACCATCACGGTGCCGACCTTCAGCAAAACTTAGCCGAACTTTGCCGGATTTTCAGTATCTTTTCAGCCTAAGCTGTTGTTATTACAGAATCTCTTTCTGCCAAACAGGCATGAAGTTGTGCACAAGCATTTTCTAATACACAGCCGCACAGGAACGATGGATTTTGCGAGCCGTTCAGGACCCTTATTTCAGTTGAATATAAAGATTAACTTATTGATATTTATAAGCTTAATATCGATGGTCAAAAAATAGGCAATCAAACAAAATAACTATTTTTTTCGATGTTTTTTGTTCACGCTTCTGCTTTATCCACAATCTTATCCACAGAAAATGTGCGTAACTTAACTTTTGTACAGTTTTTTAATAACTTAGCGACACTTTGATATAAATATTCTAAGAT
>WFUQ01000183.1 GCA_015484935.1 Gammaproteobacteria bacterium | reverse complement strand
CTATATAAGTAGTGAACAATACAATAATACACTTTTTTACCAAAATAAGAAGCGAAAAAATCACAAATTTGCACCATCTGTCCGTTTTTTTTATTTCATAGTGGCTTCCCGGCGGCATTTATTCGACATGAAACTGACTTTTTGTTCAAGACGCTTTTCTACCGGTATCGCCCTGATCCTGCTTGCCCTGCCCATATCAGGTTTTGCGAACGAACCGAAAAATGAGGTAAACGACTACCAGCGCCAGCTGGAAAGGCTGTTCAAAAGCATCGACAAGGTCAAACAGCACCTCAAATCAACGCATACGAAACGTGGCAATGCGCTCACTGAGCTCCATCAGGTAGAAGCCGAAATCAGTAAAAACTCGCTCAAACTGCAAAAAACGGGCAAAAAAATCAGAATGCTTGATAAGCGCATATCAAATTTAAAGCAGGATCTGAGAAAACTGGAAAATGCGCTCGTCAAACAGAAAAATGCATTAGCTGAACAGGTTCGCAGCGGCTATGCCCTCGGTGGACAGCAACAACTTAAAATACTGTTAAATCAACAAGATACGTCATCTATTGGGCGATTGCACGTCTATCTGGACTATCTCAACCGCGCCCGACAACATCAGATCGAAACGTTCACGCAGACTATACACGCTAAACAATCGCTCGAAACAGAGGTAAAACAATCGCTTCAGCAACAGACCGCGAACCTCGCCAAACAGAAAGCCCAGAAAAAACAGCTGAACAAGCAACGCAGACAGCGCAACAAGCTGCTCGCTACACTTGATATCGAGATAAAAAATCAGGAAACCACGCTCAGCAATCTTGAAGACAGCCGAAATCGCATCGAAAACCTGCTGATGTCACTGGGTGAGCTGCTGGCGGATATCCCGCCCAGCCCCGGTGATCTGGCTTCTTTTGCCTCTCTCAAGGGCGACCTGCCCTGGCCGGTAGACGGTAGATTCATCGCCCGTTATGGTGTGGCCAAGAATCAGGGCGACCTGAAATGGAAGGGCGTACTGATCGACAGTGAGTACGGGGTACCGGTAAAAGTGGTCAGCCATGGGCGGGTCGCCTTCTCAGACTGGCTACAGGGGTTTGGCTTCATCACCATCGTCGATCACGGCGATGGCTATATGACCCTGTACGGCCATAATGAGTCGCTGTTCAAACAGCCTGGTGACTGGGTCACCGCAGGCGAAGTGATCGCGACGGTAGGGGATAGTGGCGGGCATACCCGACCCAGCCTGTATTTCGAGGTCCGCGAGCGAGGTAAACCGGTCGATCCTGATGACTGGTGTACTGACAAACCGGGACAGAAGGGCTGATTGGCAACAAAATACCAATCTGGCCGGAACATGCCGTCGCGCAGGCACTCTTAAGGTGTAATATGGCATCTTTTGTCGATGTTTATCGTCGTTAGCCCCGTTTGTGAGCTAAACTTTGAACATCATAGCGATAACGTTATTCACTCCGGAGTAAGATTTAATGAGCAAGCAATTCAAGACCGCACTGGTACTGGTCTTCGGTATATTCGTCGGTATCACCGCATCATTGACCGGCAATGTATTAGCCAACAAAACACCCGAGACTCAAGGTCTGCCTCTTGATCAACTACGCAACTTCTCTGACATATTCAGCCGCATCAAATCTGACTACGTCGAAGACGTAGACGACAAAACCTTGCTCGAATATGCCATCCGCGGCATGTTGTCCGGGCTGGATCCACATTCGACCTACCTCGATGCAGACGAGTATCAGGAACTTCGCATCGGTACTACCGGTCATTTCGGCGGGCTGGGCATACAGGTCGGCATGGAAGACGGTTTCGTCAAAGTCATCTCTCCCATCGATGACACACCTGCATTCAATGCCGGACTGAAAGCCGGCGACCTGATCATCCGTCTCGACGAAAAATCGGTGAAGGGCATGACTCTCAATGACGCGGTCAAGGTCATGCGAGGTAAACCCGGCACCGATATCCACCTCACCGTCATCCGGGAAGGTGAGGACAAACCTCTCGAATTCACCGTGACGCGTGACATCATTCAGGTACAGAGCATCAAGAGCCGGATGCTGGCACCCGGTTTCGGTTATGTGCGCATCACCAATTTCCAGTCCAAGACGGCTCGTGATCTGCTCGATGCAATCAATACGCTGAAAGAAGAGAATGAAGACAAGCTCCAGGGGCTGGTACTCGACCTGAGAAACAATCCCGGTGGTGTACTCAATGCGGCCGCAGATGTGTCTGATCTGTTCATCAACAAGGGCAAGCTGGTCTACACCGAAGGGCGTATCGAGAACTCCCATTTCGAATTTAATGCGAAACCCGGTGATGTCCTGGACGGTGCACCTGTCGTCGTACTCATCAACGGTGGCTCGGCATCCGCTTCCGAGATCGTCGCAGGCGCATTACAGGATCACAACCGTGCCATCATCCTGGGCAGCAAGTCTTTCGGCAAGGGTTCGGTACAGACCATCCAGGAACTACGCAGTGGTGGCGCGGTGAAGATCACTACCGCTCGATACTTCACACCATCAGGTCGCTCTATACAGGGCGAGGGCATCACACCGGATATCGTGCTCGACAAGTTCAAGCTCACAGAAACCGAGCATAACAGCCTGCGCCTGAAAGAATCTGACCTTAAGGGCTCTATCAGTAACCCGACCAAGCATGGTGACGATGAAGCTAAAAACGATAAGAGCAAGGAAAAAGATGCTATAGACAAAACAGCAGATGACTATCAGTTACACGAAGCGCTGTTACTGCTGAAGGGATTGAATATTCTCAGCAAGAAGTAATCGCTTTCGGTACTCTTTACGTGATGTTTTCAAGACAGCCGGTATCCAACCTGATACTGGCTGTTTTTATTGCTGGTAGTGCAGCTCAGACTAGCGCCAGTGAATACATCGCCAGTATCATCATCGATGATATCGGTACCAATTATGAACGTGCGCACAAAGTAGCGACCGCGCCCATACCACTGACACTGGCGATACTACCGGCAACCAACTATGCCAAAAAGATAGCCAGGATAGCACATGATCATGGCAAAGAGATCATGTTGCATCTGCCCATGCAATCTATCAGCCATCGCAAGGCATCACCGGGTACGCTGACCTTACACATGACACATGAACAGTTTGTGTCACAACTGGAAGAGAATCTCGCCGCCATCCCGAACCTGAAAGGGGTCAACAATCACATGGGCAGCCTGATGACCCGACATCCGGGTTATATGGACTGGTTGATGCAGACACTGGCCAAAAAAAAGAACCTGTACTTCATCGATAGCCGAACTACAGACAAGTCTATCGCGGCCCAGATCGCAGAAGAAAATCAGGTACCCAATATGCAGCGCGATATTTTCCTGGATCCGGATTTTAGATTACAGACCATCGAACAACAGTTCGAGCGTTTTATCCAGAAAGCCAAAACCGAAGGTTCTGCGCTGGCAATCGCGCATCCGCACCCGAACTCGATGCGCTTTATACTCGATAATAGCCACAGACTGGAACAAGAGGGTATCAAGCTGGTGCCGGTATCCGAATTGCTCCGCTACCGAAATGAGGTCAAACATGTCACGTGTACTGGTACCACTTGCGCAGGGCTGTGAAGAACTGGAAGCCATCACCATCACTGATCTGATGGTGCGTGCCGGCATAGAAGTGGTCACAGCAGGGCTGGATGAGGGACCGGTGGTGGCTGCGCGCGGTACCACTATCGTGCCACAGACCACGCTGACACAGATATATGATCAGGAATTTGACATGGTGGTGCTGCCAGGCGGGCTGCCTGGTGCCGACCACTTGCGTGATGATGCCACCTTGCAGGACATCATGAAACGTCACGCTGCCGGGCAAAAATACCTCGCAGCGATATGTGCCGCACCTAAAGCCCTTGAAAAGGCGGGTTTATTGAACAACCGAACTGCGACAAGCTTCCCCGGTGTGCTTGATTCTCTGGAAAATGACACCATAATAGTCAGCACAGCCGCTATCGAGCAGGATGGTAATATTATCACCTCTCGTGGCCCCGGCACCGCGATGGACTTTACCCTTAAACTCATCGAGTTACTTGAAGGCACTGAAAAGATGCAGCAGGTAGATCGATCGCTGGTCCGCTAGATTTTATACCGAATTAACCGTCCCAACGTGGACAAGAGGAAACATGCAAGCAGAAGTAAATGGCAAAATTATCCAGTTGAGTGAAGCTGGCTGGCTGGAGAATCTGGACGAATGGAGTGAAGAGCTCGCCGTCGAGATCGCCAAGAATGAAAAGATTGACGAGCTTACCCAGGAACACTGGGACATCATCAACGAAGCGCGTGAATACTTCACCGATAATGGCGCTGTATGTGAACCACGCGCATTCTCCAAAATCATGAAGAAAAAATACGGTAAGGACAGAAGTGATCAGAAATATATCTATTCTCTGTTCCCGACCGGTCTGATCAAATGCGCGAACAAGATAGCCGGTCTGCCGCGCCCTAAAGGTTGCAGCTAAGCCTCACATCATCAGACGATAACGGCTGTTTTTAATATGGCAGCCAAAAAAAACACCCGCTTCTGCGGGTGTTTTTTATTCTCGTAGCAGACGCTGTCGAACTGACTAGGCTTTATGTACCCAGTCTGCTCCGAGAAACCCTTTCAGGCTTTCCAGATAGCGCTCGCTATTCACTTCTTCCAGGACCGCTTTGGCGTGAGCCTGTAGTTGCTGGAAATGCTCGATGGATTCTTCATCATCATCGTGTAGCTCATCCAGCTTGCTACCGATGTACTCGGTATTCATCTGCCATTGTGTTGCATCACGCTGCTGCTGGATCTTGAGACGTTCAGCATACCAGTCGCTCTCCAGCAGATAATCACGATCGAACATACGGCGTATCGATTTATCGTCGATGGTCTTGCCCTCGTATTCACCCGTAGCCATGATATAGAGGATCGCTTTCAGAGGCGGGCAGGCATCATCTATCGAACCGTCATCGAGATAAGCCTGCGCGACACGCTGATGTGCTTCGCAGATGTTATTGATACCGTCGACATAGGCAAACATATCCTGTGTCTCCGGTTTCAGCATCGCTTCATCGAACACGATAGTCGGGCTATCGAACACTTTACCGAAATAGGTATGCACAAAACTTTCTGTGACGCGATAACCGAGCCGACTTGCCTTGATGGTCTCACCTTCGTAATCAAAATCTTCCAGTTTCTCCAGGTAGCCTTTTTCGATCAGATATTCCGGATCGCGTTCTTTCACAGACAGGCGACACCATATCTCGGGGATCAGCATACTGATGTCATGGTCTACCCGGCGACGCGCACCGATGTAACCCGCGGCGGAGGAGAAACCATGATGACCACACAGGATGAAAGATACCAGCGCATTATTCAGGTCGGCTGTGGTCGAGAGGGCATTGAATGGGCCCTTGGTCAATGCACCTTCAGAGCCCGCACCGGTAGTCGATGGTGATTTACCAGTCAGACTACAGATCAGATCCATGAACAGTTCCGGTAACTCCTGATAATGGATAGGATTGTAGACAGCCAATGGCCGGATACCGGCTTTCTTGTCCAGCGGATTATTTCGCCGGCCCTGTAACACTGCATTCACCGGGTGGTACACCGGGTCCTGCGAAGACAGACCACGTGCCAGACGTGTACCCAGATTCGCCAGATACAAGGGTTTCGGATCGGCCAGATCAGGACGCTTCTGCAGATAACGCATATTGGCACTGGGCTTGCCGTTGACGATCCTCGGGTGTGACGAAGCGACGAAGTATTCACCGGGCTCCTGTTCAGCCGCACTGCGGATGAAGTTACGCATGGGCTCGGAATACTCCTGCAGACTCATACTGTCTTCGACCAATGCGACCGCGTCCTCGGTGGTTAACGGTTCGAAGTTGGATATGAAGTTTCCATCTTCAGCCATATCATATTCAGTCTGGGTATCGAAGCCTCGGATGACAGCATCATCCGGTCTCTGGAACAGGCGGCTCTCGCAATTGGTGACCAGTTTGACACTCTCTTCCTGAATCTGCGGGTTGATCTTGCCTGTAAGATAACGCGTCGGTACGACGGTGGAGGCGGTGATGTCATCTTCGGTCTGGATCTTGGTGGCGGCGACAAAGTCCTGGCGCAGCTTGTAGATACGCCATTGACCATCACTGTGTGTGCCGACTCGCAGGTAACTGGTGACCAGCTTGCGCCCCTTGTATTTCAGTTCATGCGCCGGATTACCATTCACCTCATCGACAGAGAAGTGCTTGCACCAGTTGCTGCCCCATGACTGTTTATAAAAACGTTTGATCAGGAATACCAGCGCGAGGATATACTGCGGTATCGATTCCAGCCAGGCGTTGTACTCATCGGTATAGTCTGTCACCGATGGCGTCAACAGTTTGATCACTGAGCCCAGACTGCGGTCGGCACTCAGCAGGGCGCGGTCATCTCTGATGCTGCTGTCACGGAACCGGTTCTGGTAATCGTGATTGAAGATCGCATCGACCTGTTTGAAGTCGGCTTCGATGTTACCGATATAGACCGGACCGGAGATGATGGCATCCTGGATCGATTTGGATATCTCGGACTTGCCGCCGCCGGAGACCGTGCTGGGCTTGTGACAGAACGTACCTTCGCCCAGCGTTCCGATCAGACGCCAGCTCGGCGCATGCGGATGCTTCTGCATGTTGACCATGAATCCGCTGGGATACACATAGGTGTTCGATGCCAGCAGTTTTATCTCCTGATGTTCTCCGTCCCTGCTCCAGCTGATGCGTTGCGCCTGCATATCGATGTAGGCATTTTCCGGAATAAAGATGATGTCGTGATAACGCAGATCGACTGCGTAGCCTTCCTCGCGGATTTCGATATCGCCTTTGAGCTGCTCGCATAATCGCGTGAACGTAACTTCACCCATGCTCTCATCGATCTGCGGAACATAGGTCTCACCCAGATTGAAACGCGGAAACGCGATAGCACCACCCGCATGTTCTTCCTCTGTGCCGCCCGACAGATTCGCCGAGTAACTGATCTGCGACTTCACTTCTTTCTTGCTGTAACCGAAATAATTATCCGCGATGATGGTGACGATGACGCCGTTCATGTCACGGCAGACGACCTTGAATGCCTGACCGTCGTTATAGAGTTCATCTTCCTGCTGCCAGCACATACCATCGTTACGCTGACGCTCGGTGGCATCATCATAATGCGGCAGACCCAGCATCTTCTTCTTCAGCTTGGTCAGATGCGGTGCCAGGATGATACAACCGGTGGTACCGGTCCAGTGCTCAGGATCCAGAGCCACATCGTTCTCCGGCAGGAAGGGGTCACCTCCGTTACCGAATATGGTCTCTACAAAATCGAGATTGGCGACCAGACTACCGGGGGCAAACATGCGCGTCTCCATGGTCTTCTCGGACAACACATCTTCTACTTCGGGACGTACTATAGGGCGTAGTAACAGTGACACCCACAGATCGATCGGTTTCGGCAAGCCGCTGGCGATCGGCAGACTCAGGGATTTGACAGGGGGATCCAGCGCGATCTGTAGCAAGTGTGCGTAAACATCTACCGGTACCGCTTTCTTGTCTGCCGGGACAGGCAAGCCACCTTCCACGATATGGAATACACCGGAGGTGGTGCGACGGTCATTTTTTGGATTATGCAAAACGCCCTGTTTTACCCGATAAGACTCCAGCAGTTCAGACTGATGCTTGTCATCGATCAAGGGTAATGACAACTCACGTGCCAGACCGGCCTCGTTCAGCGTAAACGTCTCGCCCGGTAATTTGATCTCTTCATCGACACCATTGCGCTTCAGATAATCATTGAGAAAATCCTGGATACGTTGGTCAGCAGGACAACGGTAATCAGCCAGCAGACGACGGTGTTCGGAGTAATTTTTCAGCAAGCTTTCCGCGACTGACAGATAACTTCTATCGGTACTGAGCTGGCATTTATGACCCAATGCTGCGAGCTGCAAGCAGATGTTCTGTAATATGGTCTGGCGTTTATCTACTGCCCGTCTTTCCGGCAGGGTGTACTTGGTTTGCATATTCATAACGGTAGCCAATGCTGCTTCCTTCACTCTGGAATCGAGGGCGGCTATTTTAAAGAGGCGTAGACAAAATATCTAATTAGTATTGATTAATACTCACCAAAATATCAAAATATATCAAGTAAAAACAATAAGTTATAATTATTAAGAGAATTTATTTGCACCATATTAGTGCGCTATTACAGGCTAAAACAGCGTGTATTTTTCCGCTTTTAACCAGAATGGCCAGTAGTTGAACACGGATTTATCGGCCGAATTTCGCTATGATTAGCAAAATTTTTGAGGAGCGACGATGCGTCACGATACTGATCAGAAAAAACCTGCTACACCGCCTCCTGCTGAAACCGGGAAAGCGCCCAGCGATCTGGTCACTGGTAGCATCCTCTTTATCATCTTTATTATTTTTATGGTCGTGTGGATGACCACCTATCCTGACAGCTGAGCCTTCAGCCTTTTTTGGGACGCTCCCAGCCCTTAACGACTTTCTGCGCACTTCTGCTCAATGTGAGGGCATGATCATCGGTATCTTTGGTTATAGTTGAACCCGCACCGACTGTTGCATTTTCACCCACCGTTACCGGTGCCACAAGCTGGGTATCCGACCCGATAAACGCGCCATCCTTGATGATGGTCCTGTGTTTGTTCACACCGTCGTAGTTACAGGTGATGGTACCTGCACCGATATTCACATCTTTACCTATCTCACTATCGCCGAGATAGGAGAGATGGCTGGCTTTTGAACCTGCGCCCAACTCGGTATTCTTCATCTCGACAAAATTGCCTACCTTGCTGCCCTCATACAGATGGGTGCCAGGACGTATACGTGCGAACGGTCCCACCTCGACATTTTTGTCGACGATTGCATCCTCGATGATGGAATGCGGTTTGATGACGCTGTCACAGGCGATGGTGCTGTTACTGATGACACAGCCTGCACCGATGCGTGCACCCGTACCGATATTGACTTCACCCTCGAACACGCAGTTGATGTCGATGAACGCTTCATTACCGACACTAAGTTCACCACGTATATCGATCCTCGCCGGATCGGCGATCATGGCACCATCCGCCATAATCGCATGTGCCAGCTCTATCTGTCTGATACGCTCCAGCTTCGCCAGCTGTATCCTGTCGTTGACACCTTCGACTTCGCTCTCATCAGTCGGCTGGGCTGTCACTATCTTGTTACCATCATTGACCGCTATCTCGATCAGGTCGGTCAGATAGTATTCACCCTGTGCATTATCATTGCCGATGCGTTGCAGACAGGCATTCAGGTAAGCAGCACGTACCGCCAGGATGCCGGTATTGACCTCTTTTATCTTCTTCTGTGAGTCATCGGCATCCTTGTGTTCGACGATCGCCGTGACAGCATCATTAGTGTCACGGACGATGCGGCCATATCCTGTCGGGTCTTCGAGATCGACAGTCAACAGCGCGATATCATCGCCGCTGACACTGTTCACCAGCGCATTCAGGGTATCGGTCTTTATCAGCGGAACATCCCCGTACAATATGAGTGCGATATTATCGTCATCGATGTGCGGGCTGGCCTGCTGTACCGCATGCGCAGTGCCCAGCTGTTCTCTCTGCTCGACCCAGTCGGCATCAAATGTCTGGCAGGCTTGCTTCAGCATCTCGCCACCGTGCCCGTAGACGACGTGGATAGACTCCGCATCGAGCTCGACACTGCGGTCGTATACATGTTCGACCATCGGTTTCCCGGCAATCTTGTGCAGGACCTTGGGCAGGTCGCTCTTCATACGGGAACCTTTGCCCGCGGCGAGGATGATGACACTCAGTTTCATAGATATAAGGACGTCTGGATTGATGCACCGTTGCAGGCACAGATAATTTTTATATTACAGTGATTGTAGCGGGATTATATTTATTGTCCAAGTATTGCCAGAGTTGGCATGGACGTGTGTGTATTCGTGAGCAGGTATAAAGTTGTAACGAATGCCATGACCACATCAACATCGATGCGATCAACATTCCAGTACGGTCTTAACTGCGTTTGCGGATCTTCTTGATAGTTTCGACCATGGCAGCTGCCTGGGCAAGATCAGCCTGTGCCCGAGCATAATCCATCTCTGAAGCCTTGTCAGACATAGCGGCTTCCGCTTTCGCCTTGGCTTCGAGCGCGGCGGCTTCGTCCAGGTCGGCGGCTCGCATGGCGGTATCCGAGAGGATGGTCACGACATGCGGCTGCACTTCGAGCACGCCACCGCTGACGAAGAAACTCTGAGTCTCACCTTCCTGTGAAACGACACGTACCTCACCCGCTTTCAGCGTCGTCATCATCGGAGTGTGCCGCGGGTGAATACCGACTTCACCCATCTCGGCTGGTGCATAACATTCGATGGCTGTGCCCGAAAAAATTTCGTTCTCAGCACTCACGATGTCTACATGCATGGTCATACTCATTATATTGTGCGCTCTTGTCTAAACTTCCGGATTACATATTCTTGGCTTTTTCGACGGCTTCTTCTATGCCACCGACCATGTAGAACGCCTGCTCAGGCAGGTCATCATGGTCACCGGCAAGAATCGCCTTGAATGCTGCCAGATTATCTTTCAATGAAACGTATTTACCAGGCGCACCGGTGAATACTTCTGCCACGAAGAACGGCTGTGACAGGAAGCGCTGGATCTTACGAGCACGGGCGACTGCCATCTTGTCTTCATCCGACAGCTCGTCCATACCCAGAATAGCGATGATATCCTTGAGTTCTTTGTAACGCTGCAACAGACCCTGGACTTCACGTGCGATCTCGTAATGTTCGGTACCGACGACATGCGGGTCAAGGATTCGGGATGTCGAATCAAGCGGGTCCACAGCAGGGTAGATACCCAGCTCGGCGACCTGACGAGACAATACCAGCGTCGCATCGAGATGCGCGAAGGTCGTAGCAGGTGAGGGGTCAGTCAAGTCATCTGCAGGGACATACACCGCCTGGAACGAGGTGATCGAACCGGTCTTGGTCGAGGTGATGCGTTCCTGAAGCACACCCATCTCTTCCGCCAGAGTCGGCTGGTAACCTACCGCTGAAGGCATACGA
>WFUQ01000182.1 GCA_015484935.1 Gammaproteobacteria bacterium | reverse complement strand
ACTTCACTCTGCGTGTTCGTGATATCAGCCAGCGTCTTTACCTGCAAGGTGTTCCCGCATGACACAGACAACAGCGATAACGACATCGTCATCATCAGGAATACGCTACTTCGCATCATGCCCGTATTCACGACCCGTCCACCACCATCGCTACTGTTTCATCTTCCCCTAGCACCAGACCTGTGATCGAATCGTAACTGGTCGCCCGATACAGCTCCGCCTTGTTTTTATATCTCTGCAATCGACGCTTCCGATCTTCCAATACAGTGCCTATCTGCTGCTCCAGTTCAGCGAGTTGATTTCCCATCAACACTGCGATCTCCTGTTGCAGATGATTCACATCTTCATAGGCCTGCCGCAGTGGTACGTGAAAATCACGATAAGATCGCTTGTTGCTGTCGTTGATTCCGGTTGCCACACGGATAGTCTCCCGCAGCTCTTCTTCGGCCTGCTTATAGGCAACAGACGACACTTCCCCCAATGCCGATAATTCACCCAATAACTTCCGCGAACCGGCGATTATCCTGTCAGTCGCCCTCACCGGTCTGTTTTTACTCGAAGCCGCCTGCGTGAAATCACTCAATGCACCCAGGGTCACCAGACTCTTGTTGAAATACCGCTGCAGTTCGGACATATCGATATAGTCCTGTAAGGTCTTGATGAAACGATCGGATGCCAGCATCTCATACAGATACTGCCTGGTCCCGGTATTGATCGTTCTGGTGTTTATTATTTTTTTCCGATGCACCCTGTCAGCACTCGACTGAAAAAGTGCGATTACCGCATCCATCAGCTCATCACCTTGCATGGCTTGCTGTAACCCCGAGATGATCTCAAGCTGTTGTCGGTAAGTGGCTATCGCCTGTTCATACAGTTCGACAGCCGTCAGATAATCACCGCTCTGACTTATCACATAAGGCAATGCCAGCAATGCTTCCTGCACGTATCGATCCGCCTTGTCTCTCGCGATGAGGACTCGCCAAGTTGCTTGCGCCTTTTCCGGTTCGTTCAATGCCACCTGAGCCCATCCGGCACCGAGCAACGCCTTGTTCGTGAACGGGCCATCCAGACTCACTCTGTTGAAATAATGCAGACTTGCAGCATGTTCGCCTTCCGCCATGCGGTCACGTGCCAGTATGATGTTTGCCTTGTCACGCAAGGCCAGTTTGACGACACTGTCAGTAGCAGACTGCCCCAGATCATCGAGCACCTGCCAGCTCTGTTCTTCATGCCCGGCTGCGGTCAGTGCAGCCGCCTGATTAAAACGCGCAAACACGCCATGGGCGCCGTCCGGATCGACCTCCTCAAATGCCTCTATCGCCTGCGTATACTGTTGCTCAGCGTACAGTATCCTGGCTTCCAGATAGCGGACGTCATCTTCATAATCGTCCGGCACATCACCTCTTATCAATTCAAGTGCATGTCGTGCCAGCGGGATCGTATTCTGCCTGAAGTAGATATCGGCCAATCGATAGGCCGCCAGGTTTCTTTCCAGCACGGTCTTGTTGTTATCCAGACTGGCTCGCACCGCTCTGCCGGATAACTGACTCAGACCATAATTGATCTCCAGCTCACTGACATCGAGGATGCGTTGCTGCTGATCAAAACTTTTGAGATTGAGTACGATGTCTTCGTCTGATGCGTTGATATCATCGAGCAGGATATCGAGTTTCGACAGCGCATCGAAATGATGCCCCAGATATGACTGGAAATAGACCTCGCCGGCGAGATAGGTGGTATAGGCATTTTTCTTTTCGTCATCGGCAGACGCGCTGGTGCTAGACACAGTCAACAAGACGATTATTCTGAATAGCAGTCGGCAGTTCATATCAGTAATCGTCGATGAAGATGATACTGTTCTCGGGTGACACCGGTTGCAGATTCAGTTTCAGGTATTTGGATTTGGGTAATTTCTCCATCTGGTAGATGGTATTGCGCGAGAACACATTACCCTGTTTATCCAGTGCGCTGAGATTGACCATGAGCTCGTGCAGACCCTGCGTCACATTGCCTTCGAAAATTTTCTGGATACCGCCGTTCTTCATGGCGCTGATCTCTTCAGACACATAGACATGGCTGGTGATCATCTCGCCATCGATCTCGATGGATAATGACTGCAACTGATAACTGACCGGTTCGGCGAATGCGACAAAGATAGCTATGTGCGTATCGGCCGGATACAGGAGTTGTTTTTCCAGCCGGGACAGTTCGGTGGCCAGTTTGATCGCACGTTGTTTGATCTGCTGCACGCGCTGCTCCGATCGCTGCGCCTGACTATCCCCTGCACCCACGGCCGCAGCCTGACCGGCGAACAGGTTCACCGAGCAGAATATCAACCATATTATCAATAACTTACGCATTTATTTTCTGATGTCTAACCGGCATTCTGTCCGGTACTTTTTTACAATTTTTTATGTGTTCTAATCTGCCCAGGCAAGGTCTTTCGGACTGTCTTTTCCCTGCTCCAAAGTATATTCCATGTCCCCTGTTTTTTCCGGAATTGCGAATAAAAACGTTTTTAAAATCAATATCATGTAGCGCCTGCCAATTTTTTGACTCACACCGAGCGGTTCATTTTCGCGGTTAAATAGATATCAATCATCTATCGACTACTTTTATTGTGTGACACTGAACAATCTACAGTCGCCCGGGATGACCGGGGCATTGCTGCATATCAGACAGAGTTCAACACAGGAAACGTGCAAGCATGGGTGAAGAGATTCGATATACGCGCTTCAGCAAGGCGGATTACAAACGCTACCATC
>WFUQ01000181.1 GCA_015484935.1 Gammaproteobacteria bacterium | reverse complement strand
GCGCGGGGCGGTGATAGACGATCAAAGAATTATCTAATATGAATCAATCGAGTCTGACCCCATTGAATTACGTACACATTGGCAATGTTGTTGCTCGATTGTATCAGAGCGAACTAAGATATCCCCGGAGCCATGCCAAACAGTACCAGTACAAACATCGACATCACGATTACGACACGTGCCAGTTTCTTGGTGTCTTGATCCAGTGTGTTTTTGTCGTTATCCATAATCATGCCCCATCGTTAAGTTTGTCGCTAATTGATTCAACAGGGTTAATGTTACGCCGATTCATACTGAGCTAATATGACCTGCGTCACATATTGTGAATGTGTCTGTGATTGGTGATATGGCTAATTCGATTGTGTCTAAAGTGAGGGCTTATCCGATTAGATAGTACACATCTGTAGTTTGAAATCGATGTCTTGTTGTTGCTGTTCCGGTCTGTCAGCAGCGTTGTCGTTGGTCATGAATCTGACTGAGAAGCGGTGTTTTCCGGCGCTGATTTCGGGGTAGCTCTGGCTATCGTGGGGCAGGGTGATCCTTAACAGTTGGATCGCCAGGTTTGTGTCCAGTGTCTGCTGGAAAAAACCGTTGCTGGCGATTTCGTTGGTTTCTTCTGCGCTGTGGCGTAATACATCCAGTACCAGCTGGATGGCACGATCCAGGTCCTTGAACGGGGTAAACCATGTTTCCAGTTGCTGTTGCTTGATGGTACTGTCACGATGCAGCCAGAAGTTGTAGGCGGGCAGGTCGAAGTCGCAGATGCAACCGGGTAGAGAGTTCTTCTGTTTGACTGTGGTGAGTAGCTCTATCGATTGCAGTTCTTTACCGAGCTGACCACTGATCTGCTGGATTTCGCTGATGCGTTTTTTCAGGTTATTGAGGATGGAATCCAGCTGGCTGTGGTCGATATCGGGCCGCCTGGCGAGGCTTTCCAGTCGGCTGTGCTGGCGCTCCAGTTCCTTGAGCACTTCCAGTTTGACATCGCTACGCGTGGCCAGAGCCAGTACTTCGAGTATGGTGTCGATGGCGATCTGGTTGTTCCATTCCGAGTTCTGTTTGACGTGGAAATCGAACTGACGAAACAGCTTCTCCAGCCGCAGGAATGAGCGGATGCGTTCGTTGAGCGGCTGTTCGTATACGATGGTTTCAGGCACGTCTGGTCACTGCTGTGGAAAACGGCATTCTCGCATATTCATCTGCTGGCTACTACTGGACGGCAGACAGGTTACCAACGGTTGTGGGGCGTGCTCAGGTCTGTTTATGCAGGTATTTCTGATGCAGCTGTGTCACCTGCTGCTGCAGCTGTGTCAGGTCGACGGAGTTATCGATGACATCATCAGCTTTCTGAAGGCGGATATCCCGGTCACATTGCTGGTCGATTATCTGCTGCACCTGTTGCTCACTGCGATCATCGCGCTGTATCACCCGCTGTTTCTGTGTATCGACAGGCACATCGACGACCAGCACCCTGTCGACCAATGTGTGGAAATCGGTCTCCAGCAACAGTGGGACTACGATGATGACGTAGGGATTTTCATGTAGCTGCTGAAGTTGCAGCTCGACCTGCTGGCGAATCTTCGGGTGCAGGATGGCTTCCAGCTGTTGTTTTTTAGCATTGTCATCGAAGATGATTTCAGCGATTGCTGCACGGTTGAGGCTGGAGTCTGGATTGATGGCTTGCTCACCCAGAGTCGTTGCGATTGCTTGCACGATTTCCAGCGACTGTGATAGCTGGTGTGAGATGAGGTCGGTATCGATGATGCCGGCTCCGGCCTCCTCGAATAATCTGCTGACCGTGGTCTTGCCTGATCCGATACCACCGGTCAAACCGACTTTCAACATCAGCCTAGAAAGCCCAGATAGAGTTCGTTGATGAGATCGCCCCAGAGGAAAGCTATCCAGCCTGCTGTCGCCAGATAAGGGCCAAATGGTATCGGTTGCTGGCGTTTGGTGAGACCGGTGATGATCATCATGATACCGGTGATCGCGCCGACCAGTGAGGATAACAGGATGATCTGTGGCAGCAGTTCCCAGCCACACCACGCACCGAGAGCCGCCAGTAGTTTAAAATCGCCGTAGCCCATACCTTCTTTACCGGTGACGATCTTGAAGATATGAAATACCAGCCACAACACCAGATAACCGGCGATGGCTCCCAGCACGCTGGAATTCAGATCGGTGAACATGTCCGTGAACGAGATAGCGATGCCAAGCCATAACAACGGTAGCGTCATGTTGTCGGGCAGTAATTGTTTATGCAGATCGATAAGCGTCAATGCGATAAGGATCCACGTAAAGAACAGAGCAGCCAATGTTTCCCAGCTGACACCGAATTCGATAGCGACTACCAGCGACATCACACCCGTGATCAACTCGACCAGCGGGTACTGGATGGAGATACCTGTCTGACAGGAGGAGCATCTGGCTTTCAATAACAGATAACTGAGCAGCGGGATGTTTTCCAGTGCTGTGATCATATGTCCGCAAGAAGGGCAGGAAGAACGAGGTTTTGACAGCCCCATGATCCTGGTGTTGTCATCGAATTCAGCTTCGCCGAGTTCGAGGAACTCATGGCATTGTATCTTCCAGTCGCGTTCCATCATCAACGGCAGACGGTAGGCGACGACATTCAGAAAGCTGCCGACACAGAGACCGAAGATGACTATGGCTGTGTAGAACAGCCATAGGTTTGTTTTTAGGATAAGGATGAAATCCAGAATCGAATTATCCACCAACCACTTCGCCCATCTTGAATACCGGTAGGTACATGGCGATAACCAGACCACCGATGACGACAGCGAGGAATGACATGATGATAGGTTCCATCATCGCAGTCAGATTATCGACTGCATCGTCTACAGCCGCTTCATAGAAGTCGGCGACTTTGGAAAGCATGTCGTCAAGCGCGCCGGATTCTTCACCGATGCCTACCATCTGGATAAGCATGTTGGGATAGAGATCCTGATTCTGACTCAGGCTGGCGGCCAGTGTTGTACCTGCAGCGATATCATCCCTTATTCTGATGATATCTTTTTTGAAAACGATGTTGCCGGATGCACCCGCTACAGATACCATCGCTTCCACCAACGGTACACCTGCGGTGAACATGGTGGACAAGGTTCTGGAAAAACGTGCGATAGCCGTATTATGTTGCAAGGCACCGAACAGGGGGAGTTTCAGTGCCATCTTGTCCAGCCACTCGGAAAATTTACGCGAGCGTTTCTTCGCTTGGACAAAGATGGATACCGAACCGCCTATAGCAGCGAGTACCGCCCACCACCATGCGATCATGAAATCAGACAGATCGACGACAAACAAGGTGAAGGCAGGCAGGTCTGCTCCAAAGCCTGAAAACAATTCGGCGAATGTCGGTACCACGAAGATCAGCAGGATGGCAGTCACGATCATGGCGACGACCAGTACTGAAATCGGATAGGTCATCGCTTTTTTGATCTTGGCTTTCAGAGCTTCAGTTTTTTCTTTATAGGTTGCGATCTTGTCAAGAAGCTCTTCCAGTGCGCCTGACTGTTCACCGGCATCGACCAGGCTGACGAACAGATCATCGAAGTACATAGGGTGATTCTGTAGGGCATGGGCGAGTGTGCCACCGGCTTCTACTTCAGCCTTGATAGCATAG
>WFUQ01000180.1 GCA_015484935.1 Gammaproteobacteria bacterium | reverse complement strand
TGTATGTGCAGTCGCGTTCCCGCCGGCACTGGTGTTCTCTTCATCGGATTACACCAGTTCTTCAAATACAGGTGGTGCCGGGTCGCAGAGTCGCTCATCGAATAATGTTGCCAGCGGTCAGGCGGGTAGTATCAAGGAGCGCCTGAATGACCTGTATGAAGAAGAAGGTGATAAAGGGTCGTGGGGCGTGTTATTCGCACCGCAACTCGGTCGTAGTTCGCGTGACAACACAGTGAATGAGAATGGTTTTGATTCGGATCTGGCGGGTGTGTCACTGGGTGCGGATTATCGTTTTTCGGATAACTTTGTACTGGGTTCAGCATTATCTGTGGTCAGTGATGAAGCTGCGTTCGATGGTGGTTCCGGGGTGTTGCAGACCGACTCGGCTTCACTGACGCTCTATACCACGTGGTCGCCGACCGATAATTCGTATGTCGATGGTTATGTCGGTTTCTCCAATGTCGATCTGAAAAATTCCAGGGTGATCAGCTTTCAGGGTTCGTCGGCTGTCACTGTCAGCTTCGGTGGTACGACGACATCTTCGTTCAGTGCTGCCCAGAGTTTGATGGGGGTTTCATCCGGTTATGACTGGCAGCTCGATGAAGTAACGCTGGGCGGTTTTGTCGGTTTCGACTATATCAGAACGGTGGTTGATGCCTATACTGAAGCCGGTACTACCTTGCTTGAGTTGCGTTTCCCTGAACAGATCACCTATTCATCATTGCTGTCGCTTGGTGGACGCGTCAGTACCACTATGTCCGAACGCTGGGGATATCTGGTGCCGAATGCCAGTCTGGTCGCCGTGCGTGAATACAGGGATGACGGTAGAACCATCACGTCAGAATTAAGCAATTTTCCAACAGCATCTTTCACGCAGTTTCAGGTGACGACCGACGCGCCTGATAGAAATTATTTATTGCTGGGCTTCGGTGTGTCTGCAGCGTTAAATTCCGGTACGCAGTTGTTTGCACAGTATGAACAGCGGCTGGCTCACGATTATCTGGACACCTGGTCATTGAGTCTGGGTGTATTGGCGGAGTATTAATCAGGTTTGCATCTGGTTCTTCTGCTGTGTTCCGCCGAGTGGTCGTTGACTTTGTGGAGCAGGGTATGAATAATCTTGTAAAGATAATAACAATACAAAACATGTGAGTAATGTCACAAACAGCTATACGGCTGTGGATGATAATGCGGTATCGCTTTAAGCCATTGGGCCATCGTCTCAAGGAGTGTTTTAAATGTCTATCAAGTTTTGTTGTTTTTTCTTAAGAGCCGTTTTTGTTTCTCTGACTCTCTCTTTCTTCAGCGCGAGCTCGTCTGCCTATGCGGGAGTTACCGTTAATGTTGATGGCTTGGTGCAGGTAGATTATTCTAGGTTATCTTACAAGCGAGACAAGAGTAGTCGTAACTCTCAGGTGTTTACCACTCAGGCGACGATAACCAATATTTCTTCAGCTGATCTGATGCCGCCTATACGTCTGGCGATTACGACAGCCAGCAAAAAAAATATCACTCTGGATAACGCTGATGGCATCACGTCCGATGGTCTGCCATATGTCTTGATGTCACTGAATGGAAACACATTGGCTCCAGGTGAAACGACGGTTGCGCATACACTGGAATTTACCCGCATAAAACACCTCAGAGATATCAGGGCCAAAAAATCGCGAGGTTCAAAAGGCTCCGGCAAGTCCGATGATTCGAAAGGTTCCAAAGGTTCGAAAGGGTCTCGTTCTTCGAAAGGCTCGAAAGGTTCCAGCAAGGGCAAAGAAGATAGGATCTCAGTCGCACCGACTCCGATAGCAAATCGGATTCCCTATCTGAAAAACTGTGGTCGCGATAAAGGAAGTAAAGGCAGTAAGGGTGGGAAATATCGCTACGGCCTCTGTTTCAACGATGCTGTTTTCAGCAGCAGTTCAGTAGCTCCCGGTGTGCCTGCATCGTCACCCAATGCACTTGGAATTGATACAGGTAGTGTCGACGTGATGATGAATGTTGTTCTGTTGGGTGATGCGCAATCGTATGCTGGCGATGTCGTGTTGCGTGATGTACACAATAACATCGATGTGATTATGGCTGATGATGGTTTTAATGGTGATGTGCTTGCCGGTGATGGAATATACAGTACGGTTGTGTCGGTCGATACGGATGTACCGGCTCCTGCCTGTCTGTCATACACTGGTGTTATAACTGTCGATGGTGCTGAACTTCAATCAGCAGTGTATGATTTGTGTATTACGGCACTTCCTATCGGTGGCGCACCGACCGATACTTCACCCGAAAATGTAATCGCCTTGTCAGATAATTCCAGTGTGTTAGCTAATGAGATCGTCGTTAACTTTGTTGATGGCGTAAGCGAGAGCACAATCAACAAGATTGCCAAAAGATACAATGCAAAAGTCGTTGGTACCATATTGCCTCTGGGCCTGTATCAGCTGCGTCTGAACAGGGCGGTGAGTACGGGAGAGCTGAATCGGATCATGAGGCGTCTGAATAATCTGCCGCAGGTGAAGGTGGTCGAACCGAATTATGTCGTCGAATTTTCTCTGGTGCCTAGTGACCCCGAATTCCCTAATCAACACGGTGCACAGCTGGTTCGTGCAGATGATATATGGGATATCGCTACCGGTGCTGGTAGAACGATCACCATCTTCGACAGTGGTGTGCTGGCGTCACATGCAGATCTGACCGGTAAACTTGTCGGGCCACCTGTAACGACTGATGCTGATTCGAATGGTATACCGGATGCACATGAGGATGCGATAAATCATGGCACGCTGATGGCGGGCATCGCAGCAGCCAATGCTGATAATGCGACTGCGGTGGCGGGTGTGGCTCATGGTGCTTTGCTGGAATCTGTCCTGCTGCCTTCCGGTAGTGCCAATGATGGCTTTAACCTGCGAGATGGTCTGGTTTATCTTTCCGGTCCTGGTGCAACAGGTACGATCGTCAACATGAGTATGAACCTGCTCAACAATACTTCCTCCGGTGTGAACGGGTTGTGTAATGCGATCCAGCTGGTGATCAACAGTGGCAAGCTGGTGGTTAATTCGGCAGGGAACCAGGGCAGTAATGTTGAAAAATGGCCTGCCAGTTGTAATGATGAAGCAAGCGATGTATTCAC
>WFUQ01000179.1 GCA_015484935.1 Gammaproteobacteria bacterium | reverse complement strand
CCAACATACTGACCCGACTGCGCTTCTTCAATGATGAGGGCAAACCTGTACTCAGTGCGAAAGGCTCACCCGACGCCAACAGACAGCTCACCCCGTGGTTCGACATCCCGGACCGGGTGACCAAGGATGACCGGATCATCTTTGGTCACTGGTCAACACTCGCGCTGACCGACAGGCGATATCACAATGTTTATCCTATTGATTCCGGCTGTCTGTGGGGTGGCAAGCTGACTGCATTACGTATCGATGACGGCTCGCTGGAACGCTTCGATCTCGACTGCGACCAGCAGGCAAAACCGTGACAAAAAAATAGCCGGATGGGGGGGTCCGGCTATTCAGGGGTTGGCCCGAAGGCCAGAGGAGGAATAATGAAATAATCTGAACATTAAGAGCCACCTCCGGCCGAAAAGTTCAACCGAGATACATTATCTTTCGTAGATCGCATACTCACAGTCATACCGGTTCGCCTCATCTGCCGGGCACGGCCTGCTGTCCACCTTCCGCCAGGCTTCATCAATATCCGGAAACCAGGCATCGCCCTCAAATGTTGCCTGCACATGGGTGATATACAGACGATCACACCGCGGCATCAGCATCTCATAGATGGTGCTGCCGCCTATCACCATGATCTCATCTGCCCCTTCAGCCGCCTGAACCGCCTGCTCGAAACTGTTCACACATATCACACCGTCGATCTCAAGATCCACCTGACGACTGAGCACGATATTCATCCTACCCGGTAAGGGTTTGCCGATAGAATCAAACGTCTTGCGTCCCATCACGATGGGCTTGCCCATGGTAACGGCTTTGAAATGTGCGAAGTCAGCCGGCAGATGCCAGGGTAGTTGATTGTTATTACCGATGAGACGATTCCGGTCCATCGCCGCGATCATTGAAATCATCATGAGTTGGGGATTTCCTGATAAAAACTTAAAACGTTATCCGCAAATATACGCTAATAAATCTAAAAACTTTTAGCCGCGAAGAACGCAAAATACGCGAAAAAATCTTTTTTGTTTTTAACCCCTGGCGTCCTTCGCGTTCTTCGCGGCAAAAATTTGTATTTGCCCTATTTGCGTTTATTCGCGTTCATTGGCGGACTGATATTCTTCACTCTCTCAAACCGCTACCGCTGCTTTAATATGCGGATGCGCCTCATAACCGACCAGTTCAAAATCCTCGAACTTGAAGTCGAATATCGATTTCACATCCGGGTTGATCTTCATCACGGGTAACGGAAAAGGCTTGCGACCGAGCTGTTCATCTGCCTGTTCCAGGTGGTTGGCGTACAGATGCGCATCGCCGAGGGTGTGCACGAAATCGCCCGGCTGCAGGTCGCACACCTGTGCCACCATCATGGTCAACAGGGCATACGACGCGATATTGAATGGTACGCCGAGGAAGATATCAGCACTGCGCTGATACAGCTGACAGGACAATCTCCCGTTCGCCACATAGAACTGGAACATCATATGACACGGCGGCAGCGCCATGTTTTCGATCTCACCGACGTTCCAGGCATTGACGATGATACGGCGTGAATCCGGGGTATTTTTTATCTGGTCGATGATCTGGCTGATCTGGTCCACGTGTGTACCGTCTGCCCCGTCCTTACCGACACGAGGCCAGTTACGCCACTGGTAACCGTAGACCGGCCCCAGATTCCCCTCTTCATCTGCCCATTCATTCCAGATACGGACACCATTATCCTGTAAGTATCTGATATTGGTATCGCCAGTCAGAAACCACAGTAATTCATGGATGATGGACTTGAGGTGACACTTCTTCGTGGTCACCAGCGGGAAGCCTTCGCTCAGATCAAACCGCATCTGATAACCGAAAACTGACAGCGTCCCGGTACCGGTCCGGTCTTCCTTCCGGTCACCGTGTTCACGCACATGGCGCATTAGATCGAGGTATTGTTGCATGTGAGGATTATAAAATATCTGGTCCGCAAATGAACGCCAATACACGCAAATAAACCTTAAAGAACTTTTAGCCGCGAATAACGCAAAATACGCGAAAAAATCTTTTTTGTTTTTAACACCCTGGCGACCTTCGCGTTGTTCGCGGCAAGAATCTGTATTTGCCCTATTAGCGTTTATTAGCGTCCATTTGCGAACCCGTGTTCTTCACCGCAAGGTAATAAACCACGATGCCGAAGAGGATCATCGGTAGAGACAACAGCTGCCCCATGGTCAGCCAGTCGAACGCGATGAAGCCGAGCTGGGCATCCGGTGTCCGGAAAAACTCGGTGGTGAACCGGAAACTGCCATAGAAGAACATGAAAGCTGCTGAGACCGCCATCAGTGGACGGGGTTTTCTGGAGTACCACCACAGGATGACGAACAGTAGCAGCCCTTCGGTCAATGCCTGATACAAGGATGACGGGTGTCTGGCGATGTGGTCACCATAATCCAGCGCCCATGGAATCATCGTTTCGACAGACCTGCCCGGTAGCTCCATATTGATGAAGTTGCCGATACGCCCTGCACCCAGCCCGATAGGTACCCACGGTGCGATGAAATCGGACACCTGAAAAAAGCTCATACCGTTGTTGCGACCGAACAGATACAGACCGGTAAACACACCCAGCATGCCACCATGAAACGACATGCCGCCCTGCCAGATATAAAAAATAGAAACGGGATTATCGATGAAACCGGAAAAATTATAGAAAAAGGTGTAGCCGATTCGGCCACCCAGCACGACACCCAGTGCGCCGTAGAATATGACATCTTCGACCTGTTTACGTGTCCAGTTGATATCCGCACGCTTGGTCCGTTGTACACCGTAGATCCACGCTCCGATGAACCCGGCCAGATACATCAGACCATACCAGTGGACTTTTATCGGACCGAGCGCAACCGCAACCGGGTCAATTTCTGGGTAAGCAATCATGGACAAGCATACTACTGGAAACCGTACAGGAAAATAACGGGAAAACCGACTTAAATCGTAACGAGTCGAGTATGACTCTATTCGGGTCTGGCGTTGAGCATGGTCGGTGCAGCCGTACCGAATGCCTCCATCAGATCCATCGCCTCATATGCATTGAGTACCAGCAGTACAGAAAAGACTGCCACGACAGCCAGTATCGACGGCAGGGCGACACGGTGGAACCAGGTGCCCCGCACGGGTTCTTCTGACTGTGGCACTGATGTATCTGCGTCCTCTTCAGTACGGGATTTCCGCCACGCGAGCGCGATAACCAGTATGAAAGGAATCATGATCATTGCAAAGAAAACAAAGAACATGAACCAGGGGAATGCCAGTGACGACTTGACATAGGTGTAATCACCCTTCTCTGCCAGCACGTCGAATGCAGGCAACAACAGAATCAGAAACGAGAGGAGACGATTTTTCATGCCCGGCTGACTCAACTGCCCTGCGCCTGTTCAGCCAGCAGTTTCTCGACTTCAGCTTCCATCAGAGCCACATCTGTCGGGCCAGGGAAGACTTCACGAACTTTGCCTTTGCCATCGACTATGAACGTCCACGGCTCACCCTTTATGCCCCAGTCCACCCATATCGGGTTCTCACGATAGCCATCAGAATGCAGGAAAGCAAAACGATCGCCGTATTTTTCCTGAAGACCGGACACACGCACGAGCTGGTCGACGCACATGGTGCAATGTTGAGGAGTACCGAAGACGACAAGGAAAGGTTTGTTGGCTGCGCGTAGATCAGAGATGCGCCACTTATGCAGGTCGTCGCGGATATCCATGGAACAGACTTCTTTCCACGATTCGACATCACTTTCAATCTTGTTGGCACTGGAAGGCACGACGCCACCCTTTGCCAGCTCAAGCTTAAAATGGTCACCATCACAGGCAGACAACATGAACATTGACGCGAACACAAATAAAGCAAGATTTAATCTTTTCATATAACGACCACTACGCGCCCGACACCGGATAACACCCCGGTTTTAGAAATAAAAATAGACTTATTCAGATACAGCAAAACACCCCTGGACCCACCTTGGCAGTGAATCCAAAAGCACAGAGAATACGGATCGCTCTACCTGTAACCGACCCGATATGCTGTAATCCTAGTTGATGTAGTCCTGATCCGGATCTTTCAGACCCGTACCGATACAGAGCCACGGAACGATCGCCAGTGCAATCACACCGACCAGACCAAATACGGCTACCGCCATCATACCTACTGTCATCATTGCCTCCTGTGTTATTACCAGAATACCAGAATTAATCTATTAATAGTACCTGATACGCGCCCTGCAAAGAGCCCGAATCAGCCATGCTGCTTACTTGTCGCGACTTTACTGTCGGCTGATGGCGCTTTCTTCAAGGCTGCCAGATAGTCGACCAGCGAATCCAGTTCGGCATCAGTCAAACCCGTGACCGGCTGCATCTTCAAGCGGTATTTCTTTTCAGAAACACCCGGTCTGGGATTCAGCAGATAAGCACGCAACCATTCTTTATTTCGCTTGCTGCCTACGCCATCCAGTTTGGGCCCGAAAGAGGGGCCGTTACCAAATATCTCATGACACGCTCCACAACCCTGGCTTCGATAGAGCAGTTCGCCGACCATGGATTTTTCATCCTCAAGGTAGACATATTCTACCGGAGGCGGTTTTATGTAGATGATGATACCGCTGACGATAGCGAAGCTGATGATCACCGCCGCACCGCCGACTACTATCCACTCTCCAGCTCTCAAAGCCATATCAGCTTCCTACCCATACCAACACCGCTGTAGCAGCTCTACTTGAATCTTTCGTCGTCACCTTCGGAAAAGATCTGTTTGGAGATATCCTCATCGAACTGATGATGCTTACTCGCCCAAGCGACCCCGAGGACAACAAAAATCAACGTAACGATACCTGTCGCTGCCCAGATATAGGGAATCAGTACTTCACCGGTCATAACATCTCTCCAACAATTCAGTTTTCCTGTTGCGGCTTGAATGGCGGCACAGGGTAATTCGAAGATCCGGGATTCGATTTCAAACTCACCAGAAACTTCACAAAATAGTGCTTTTGCTGAGCATCGAATCTGGCAAAATCCGGCCCCATCCTGTCAGCAGCATGTGCCGACCCCGGCACCATGCTCTCAGGATCCTGCAGATATGACTGCAACCATTGTTCACTGCGTCTGGTACCTTCACCATCCAGCACTGGCGCTACACCTGCCTCACCCATACGCAAAACCCGATGACAGCTGTTGCATCCATTCTGTTTATACTGCCTGTAGCCTTCACCGGCTGCATCGGACCATTCATAATAATCCCGTGCTGTACGGGGTGCATCATCTGCCGAATACCGACCGGCAACCGATGCCACCGCCAATACTGCGATTACACCTGACACCCAAAAGAATATACGTTCACCTTTCTTCACAATAGCTACGGTAACAGATTTCTAGTCGGTGAAAGTAATAAAATTCGATGAATATGACTTAAAACAACAGGTGGAATAACAGCTCGCTCGCAGCCATCGCCACCACCATAGCTACACCTATCAGGCTTAATACCAGAAT
>WFUQ01000178.1 GCA_015484935.1 Gammaproteobacteria bacterium | reverse complement strand
GGGCGGCCCTGGTCCAGTTCCACCTTGACCCGTTCCAGCAACTCCAGCCTGGCCTTGGCTTCCTTGTCGCCGGTACGCGCGACCTTGCCTACGCGATTGATGGCCTTGTCGATGGATTCCAGGTCGGCCAGGGCCAGCTCGGTGTTGATGACGTCGATGTCTTCCAGCGGGTTTATCCTGCCAGCCACGTGCACGACGTCGTCGTCTTCGAAACAACGCACCACGTGGGCGATGGCATCGGTCTCACGGATGTTGGCGAGGAACTGGTTGCCCAGCCCTTCACCCTTGGATGCGCCTGCGACCAGACCGGCGATATCGACGAACTCCATCGTGGTCGGGATGACTTTCTGCGGCTTGGCGATTCTGGTGATCGCCTGCATGCGCGGGTCAGGCACTTCGACCATGCCGACATTCGGCTCGATAGTACAGAAGGGATAGTTTTCCGCCTGTATGCCAGCCTTGGTGAGCGCGTTGAACAGAGTCGATTTACCTACATTCGGCAGACCGACGATTCCACATTTAAAACCCATTAGATAACCCTGAAATTATTTGGAATGCAAAACATGCATCGCTTTTTCGACTGAACCCTGTGCCAGTGTCGGTACGATCTTCAACGCATCATCGATGCAGTTGTCGATGGCTATCTGATCATCCAGGCTCGCCTGCTTGAGCACATAATCCGGCACCTGTTGTTTGTTGCCGGGATGACCGACACCGATACGCAGGCGATAGAAATCCCTGGTGCCCAGATGACTGATGATATCGCGCAGACCGTTATGACCACCGTGACCGCCACCGAATTTTATCTTGATGGTACCCGCAGGCAGATCGATCTCGTCATGCGCCACCAGTATCTCAGACGCATCGATGCGATAGAACGAGGTGAGACTGCGTACGGCCTGCCCACTCAGGTTCATGAAGGTTGCCGGTTTCTGGCACCAGACCTTTCTGCCTTCGAGGAAACAACTGGCGACGTCACTCTGAAATTTCGCCTCATGCGTGAAGTTACCAGCGCAGTTATTTACGACACCTTCAACAAACCAAAACCCGGCATTGTGCCGGGTTTTGGTGTATTTCGAACCGGGGTTACCCAGTCCGATGATCGCCTTAAGGTCAATAGTAGAGGATGAACTTGCCACTATAAAACCCCTTCAGTTGATCAAGACTCTCCGTCATCTGAAGACGCTTCATCTTCAGATGCTGCTTCAGCATCCGGTGACTCATCTTCGTCTTCTGCAACTACTTTACGGGCATGGATACCGACTACCGGTGAGTCATGTCCTTCACCGTGTTTCAGTGCAGCCACTTCGGCACCTTCTGGCAGAACCAGATCGGACAGATGCAGGATGTCGTTAGTGTGCATCTCAGAGACATCGACCGTGATGAACTCCGGGATATCTTTCGGCAGACACTCAACTTCGACTTCGGTCATGTTATGACTGATAGCACCACCTTCTGTCTTCACACCCGGACAGATATCTTCACCTTCGAAGTGCAACGAGATGAGTACGTGAACAACCTTGTTGACATCGACACGCTGAAAATCGATATGCAGGATATCCAGACGAGCCGGATGATGTTGCAGATCACGTAACAGTACGTCTTCTTTTTTACCCTCGACGTTGAGTGATAAAACCTGCGAATAGAAAGCTTCGTTGTTCAGATGATATTGCACATCTTTCTGCGCCAACGTCAGATTAACAGGTTCTTTACCGGCACCGTATACGATAGCTGGCAGTTTTGCTTCGTGACGCAGGCGGCGGCTCGCACCTTTCCCCATGTCCTCACGAATACTCGCGTTTAATTCAATAGCCATAATGACCTCCAAAAACCACCTTGCTCGCACACGGCGGTATTAATAAAACTTCTCCGCGACCAGAGAAGCACTCGACGATGTACCGACCGACTGCCGGAACACCGCTGCTGGATGGTTCACGCATCCAGATTCTTTGTGCTGCACATCAATCGATGTACATCTCACTGACCGATTCATCCTGATGAATCCGTCGTATGGTTTCTGCCAGCATGGTGGCGATAGAAACCTGCCTGATACGCGAGCAGTTCCTCGCCTGCTCACTCAGTGCGATGGTGTTGGTCACCACCAGCTCATCCAGACTGGATGCTTCGATATTGTCGATCGCCTTACCCGACAGTACAGCATGCGTACAGTAAGACTTCACACTGCTTGCACCGTGTTCTTTCAGTGCCCCTGCCGCTTTGCACAATGTGCCGGCAGTATCGACCAGGTCATCGACCAGGATGCAGTTCTTGCCATCGACATCACCGATGATATTCATCACTTCCGACACATTCGCCTTGGGGCGACGTTTGTCGATGATAGCCAGATCCACATCGCCGAGACGCTTCGCCAGCGCTCTCGCTCTGACTACACCACCGACATCCGGAGAGACGATGATGTTGTTGTCGCCACTGTGCTGCCAGACATCTGCCAGCAGCAACGGTGACGCATAGACATTGTCTATCGGGATATCGAAGAACCCCTGTATCTGGTCGGCATGCAGATCGACCGTCAATAATCTATCCAATCCGACACTGACCAGCATGTTGGCGACCACTTTCGCGGTGATCGGCACTCGTGCTGAACGCGGCTTGCGATCCTGACGTGAGTAACCGTAATACGGTATCACTGCAGTCACTCTGGCAGCAGAGGCGCGACGCAATGCGTCGATCATCACCATCAGCTCCATCAGATTCTCGTTCACCGGTGAGCTGGTCGGCTGTATCAGAAACACATCCCGACCACGCACGTTCTCCATGATCTCGATGCAGGTCTCACCATCACTGAACTGATCGACACTGATCTTGCCCAGCGAAAGGTTCAGGCGTGATGCGATATCCGCAGCCAACACAGGATTAGCATTGCCGGTAAATACCATCATTTGACTGTCGTCTCGCGTCACTTCATCGCTCTCGTGAGTTGCTTCGTGCTCAATTGTCTAACGACACCGCATAGCTGATGCAGCTTCGTACTGTTTTTGGCTGGGCCGGCAGGATTACTCCGGGCTTCCTGCCCTCCGCCCCTGCGGGGTCGCGCTACGCGCGTTCTGATTTGCTCCCGGCAAATCAGTCGAACCAGCAGCTTCTCTCAACCACCATCCTATCCATTTATCCAAGCCCACGAAAACAAGTGGGCTTGGATAAATGGC
>WFUQ01000177.1 GCA_015484935.1 Gammaproteobacteria bacterium | reverse complement strand
GGGTGATCAACGCATCTTTCTGGCTTTCTCGATCATGTCGTGGATGATCGGTGTCAGGATCAGTTCCATCGCCATGCCCATCTTGCTTCCCGGTACCACGATGGTGTTGCGGCGAGACATGAAAGAATTCGGGATCATGTCCAGCAGGTACGGGAAGTCGGTGTTGAACTTGGTAGGGTCCTTGAAGCGGATGACGATGAAGCTCTCATCCGGAGTCGGGATATCACGCGCGATGAACGGGTTCGAGGTATCGACGGTAGCGATGCGCTGGAAGTTGATATCGGTGCGAGAGAACTGCGGTGTGATGTAATGTACATAGTCATGCATGCGGCGCAGGATGGTATCGACGATCACTTCTTCCGAATAACCGCGCTCGGCATTGTCGCGGTGGATCTTCTGGATCCACTCCAGGTTGACGCTGGGTACGACACCGACCAGCAGGTCGACTTGTGCAGCTACATCGGTATCGTCGGTGGCGACACCGCCATGCAGACCTTCGTAGAACATCAGGTCGGTATTGGTCGGGATATCTTCCCATGGTGTGAACTGACCCGGAGTCAGACCATCGTATGGCACGGCTTCTTCATCGCTATGCAGGTACAGGCGTCGTTGTCCGGTACCGGATTCGCTGTAGCTCTTGAATAATTCTTCCAGTTTATCGAACAGGTTGGCTTCGGCACCGAAATGACTGAAGTTGGTGTTGCCTTCTGCTTCGGCTTTCGCCATCGCTTCTTTCATGGCGGCACGGTCGTAACGGTGGAAACTATCCCCTTCGATGATGACAGGGTTGATATTTTCGCGTGTGAATATCTGTTCGAATGCGTGTTTGACAGTTGATGTACCCGCGCCTGATGAGCCGGTTACCGCAACGATTGGATGTTTGTGAGACATTTAGCTTCTCCTACTCTGGCTCTTCGTTATGGAGCTGTGTTGGGAACAGCGCCGGTCGAGCTGCGCCTGTTCATGTTCTAAAGTGTAAAAAAAGAGCGCGGATAGTAGCACAAACCATGCTTATAGGCACTAGGTGAGGACGGATACCGGGGTGCGAGTACACATGCGACCGGAGAACGTGGTAGTTTACAGGCAGTTTTGTGATATTTCGTCCGGCTTTGCAGGCCTGCGTGCAGAATTTGGTTCAGGAGTTAACATGATGAATGCGAGCTCGGTACTATCGGATCCCAAGCGCTTTTTGCCATTTTTGAAGTGGATTGGCGAATGCCGGGACAGTAAGATTCTGCAGGCGGATGTACTCGCAGGTATCACCGTGGCCTTGGTGCTGGTACCTCAGTCGATGGCCTATGCGCAGCTCGCTGGTTTGCCTCCCTATTACGGCCTGTATGCCTCATTTCTACCGGGCATCTTTGCTGCGCTGTTCGGTTCTTCACGCCAGCTCGCCACCGGTCCGGTAGCTGTGGTGTCGTTGATGACCGCAGCCGCACTGGAGCCGCTGGCGCTGAGTCCGGACATGTACGTCGCCTATGCGCTCAGTCTGGCGCTGATGGTGGGGATATTCCAGATGTCGCTGGGATTGTTGCGGCTGGGTGTGCTGGTGGACTTTCTGTCGCACCCGGTGGTGATCGGTTTCACCAATGCAGCCGCCATCATCATCGGTACTTCGCAGCTGAGCAAGGTGTTCGGGGTCACTGTGGAAAAGGCCGATGTACACTATGAGACCATCTGGCGCGTCATCGTAACGGCGATGACCGAGACCCATATGCTGACCCTGATCATGGGGCTGAGCGCCATCGGCATCATGGCGCTGTTGCGCAAGCTGTTGCCAAAATCGCCCAATGTGCTGATAGCGGTTGTGGTTACCACTCTGGTGTCGTGGCAGATGGGCTTCGAAGAGCAAGGTGGCAGGGTCGTGGGAGTGGTGCCGGCCGGTATCACCCTGCCGGCACTGCCTACGGGCATGGATAGCGAGACCCTGTTACAGCTGATCTCGACAGCGGTCATCATCGCCATAATCGGATTTATGGAGGCGATCTCTATCGCCAAGGCGATGGCAGCACGTACCCGCCAGAAGCTCGATGCCAATCAGGAGCTTATCGGGCAGGGGTTGAGTAACCTGGTCTCGGGTATGTTTCAGGGCTATACCGTGTCCGGTTCATTCTCGCGCTCGGCGGTCAATATCAATGCGGGAGCGATCACCGGGTTCTCGGCGGTGATCACCGGGCTGGCGGTCGGTGCCACCCTGATGTGGCTGACCCCGCTGTTGTATCACCTGCCGCAGGCGACGCTGGCAGCTGTCATCATGATGGCTGTGGTCAATCTGGTGAAGATCGAACCGATCGTCTACGCCTGGCGGGTGCAGCCTCACGACGGTATGGTCGCGGTGGTGACGTTTCTGCTGACACTGGTGGTAGCGCCGCATCTGCAGACCGGCATCATCACCGGTGTCGTGTTGTCGCTCGGGCTCTATCTGTTCCGCACCATGCGCCCGCGTATCTCGGTGTTGTCACGTCATCCTGATGGTACTTTGAGAGATGCCGAGACTAACAAGCTGTCTACCTGCGAGAATATCTCGGTCATCCGTTTCGACGGGTCGCTGTATTTTGCCAATACCGGGTATTTCTCGGATACCATCCTCGATCGGGTCGCCAGCAAGCCGGAGCTGAAATATGTCATCATCGATGCCGAAGGCATCAACGGGCTGGACGCGACCGGTGAAGAGATGCTGCACGATCTGGCGAGACGACTGGATGCGGTCGGTATCGAGCTGTTGTTTGCGCGTGCCAAGAAGCAGATCATGGATATCTTCAAGCGCACTGGGTATATCGATTTACACGGCAGGGAAAAGTTTTTCCGGTTACGTACCCAGGCATTCGAATACGCCTGGGAACAGTTGGGTGAAGATCACAAAAAAAACTGCCCGCTGCATGTGGCAAAACCACTGACCGATAAGGAGGCCGAAGAAGTCGCGATGGTGGAAGCCGAGGTGGCGGAAGCGGTGAAGACGGATATCGCACCCGATACCGATGATCTGGAGCCGGAAGCAGAGAAGTCATAATCGTGACGCTGACGCGTCACCGATCACACTTTCTGATAGACAAAGTCCCAGACACCGTGTCCCAGTTTGAGGCCGCGCTTTTCGAACTTGGTCGCGGGACGGTCGCCACGCTCCGTCGTCAGCAGGCGGAAAAGATCGCTGGCATCCATCTCCTGCTGCATGTGTTCTGCATAGTCCTGCCAGTCGGTCGCCATGTGGAACGTGCCATCCGCCGCCAGCTTCGAGTGGATGCTGTCGATGAAATCCGGGCGCAGGATACGGCGTTTATTGTGGCGTTTCTTATGCCAGGGATCAGGAAAGAACAGTTGCACACAGCTCAGGCTCTGCCCGGGTATCTGGTGATGCAACACGTCTATCGCATCGTGATTCATCACCCGCAGATTCGACAGGGCATAACGGTCGATCAGATGCAGGCAATGGCCGACACCGGGCCGATGTACCTCGATACCGATATAGTTTTTATCCGGGTGCTGTCTGGCTTGCTCGATGAGTGAATCGCCGTTGCCGAATCCGATCTCCAGTGTGACCGGGGCGCTGTTGCCAAAGATCTCAGCAAGATCCAGTCGTGTCTGTGTGTGATCGAGCCCGAAATCTTGCCACAGGGTGTCCAGCGCGATCTGCTGGGCTTTGGTCAGGCGACCCTGGCGCAATACGTAGCTTTTTATCCTGCGATGCGGGACTGGCATTTCTAACGGTAGGAGTAGATGGATAGATTAAGCGATGATCCCATCGATAGGCGATGATGCCGAAGCGAAACGTTTGCGCGGCATACGTCCTGCCAGAAACGCTTCACGCCCGCCTTCGATGGCTTTTTTCATGGCCGATGCCATCAGCACCGGATGCTGCGCTGCGGCGATGGCGGTGTTCATCAATATGCCGTCACAACCCAGCTCCATGGCAACAGCCGCATCAGAAGCGGTACCGACACCGGCATCGACCAGGATCGGCACATTGGCGTTCTCGACGATGGTCAGGATGTTGTAGGGATTGCGGATACCCAGCCCCGAACCGATAGGCGCGGCAAGTGGCATCACTGCCGCACAGCCCAGCTCTTCCAGCCGTTTGGCGATCAACGGGTCGTCATTGGTGTAGACCATGACATCGAAATCATCCTTGACCAGAATCTCGGCAGCTTCCAGCGTGGCGGTCACATCGGGGAACAGGGTCTTCTCATCGCCCAGTACCTCCAGTTTGACCAGATTGTGACCGTCCAGCAGTTCGCGGGCGAGGCGACAGGTACGCACCGCATCCTGGGCGGTGAAGCAACCGGCCGTATTGGGCAGCAAGGTATATTTTTCGGGCGAGATGACTTCCAGCAGGCTGGGTTCGTCCGGGTTCTGTCCGATATTGGTGCGACGGATAGCCACCGTGATGATCTCGGCACCGCTGGCTTCGGTCGCCAGCCGGGTCTCTTCCAGGTCTTTGTATTTACCCGATCCCACCAGCAGACGGGAGTGATATCGTTTTCCTGCGATGGTTAGGGGGGTGTCCTGGACGTTGTTCATAAATTCGCTTGCTGCAGCCATAATAGTTTGATTTCAATGATAAATTTTTAATGAGAGCGATTTAGCCGCCACCGATCGCATGCACGATTTCGATGTGATCACCCGATTTCAGCCGGGTATCTGTGAACTGACTACGCGGCACGATCTCCTGATTGAGCTCGACCGCCAGACGTTTTCCGGTCAGCTGCAGATCGGTTATCAGTCGCTCAAGATTGCAATCAGCGGGCAGAGTATGCGATTCGCCATTCAGTACGATTTCCATGTCGGGATTTTACATGAGTTTGCTCGATGCGGGCAGCGTATGACGTCTCTGGTCCATGCGAAACTGAAAACAGGCAAATTTGTGCTATAGATAGGTTAGTTTGCATTTCTGACAAAACAGGAATGTTTCATCCCGGGCTTAAAACGAGAACAAATATCCAGTGATTCATATGGGGAAATCTTTTCATCTACTTACCCTGTTCTGCCTTTTGTTTACATGGCAGGCGGCGGTAAATGCCGATACCAATCCGTTTAACAAAGTAAAACAGATCGATGTCGAAGAGGATGTAGTGTGGCAGGTACGTAACGGTACGGCCAGCAAGGAATCTCAAAACGATAAAGGTTCGTACTATCAGTTGAAGATAGATACGAAATCGCTGCGCTTGCGCATAGCCGAAGATAGTGGTGAAGGCGCAGTCGGCAAGTCGTTCAAAAATCTGGTCATAGAAGATCTGAAGCTGGATGGTAAGCGGCTTCCGGTTTTTCAGTGGTGTCTGAAAAATCAGACGGTGCAAAACCGGTTCCTGTTACAGGACCTGGTCGTGGCGCAGGGTATCTGTGTCAACAACGGCAGTGAAGGTGAGTTTGTCGTCAAGCTGAACAAGCAGACACTCGATGCGTTACAGAAAGGTAGAACCCTGAGTTTCAAGATCAAACCGTTCAGGACGGTGGTCGAAGTCAATTTTGCGCTCGATGGGCTGGCAGATGTGTTGCAGCTGAATACGACGAAGCCGGAGCCGGTAATCGCTAAAGCGGTAGCACCACAGGTTCCTAACGCAGTGGTCGAAACCTGTGTCGCGCCTGCGCCCGCAGCGTTCAAGACTATCAGTGACATCCCTTATCCGTGTAACGATGAGGTCAGCAAGCAGAAAGCCGAGAACACCATCAAGGCCGCTGTGAAAACAGAAAAAGCCAGATTGGCCCAGGTGAAAGCACAACGAGAACGCAAGAGAATGGCGGCTATCGCAGCCAAAAAGAAAGCAGAGCAGGAACGGTTACAGGCCGAAGCGGCTGCATTGGCCGAGCAGCAGGCGATCGCTGAAAGTCAGCAGAAACACAAGCTGGTGGTCGATGAGTTGACCAAGAAGATGCTGGGAGTCTGTAACAAGATGTGGGCACGTGGCAAGCATCGTTGTTACTGTGAAAAATACATCGAACATGCGCCGGTAGAGATTCAGAACAGTTCGACCTGTTCGAATTAATCAATTTCCAATCGAAGGTCGCTGTCGTAAACTCCGCAGGGAGATGCGAGCACGTGACCAGATCATTCCACTGATACCCTTGTTCATCAGGCAAAGCCATGCCTGATTGCATCATCGTGGGTGGCGGGGTCATCGGCCTGTTGACGGCGCGTGAACTGCATCGATCAGGTCTGGATGTATTGATCGTCGAGCGTGGCAAGCTGGGCGGCGAATCGACCTGGGCGGGAGGTGGCATCGTCTCACCGCTATATCCCTGGCGGTATGATGATGCGGTCAATGTCCTGGCCGAGAAGAGTAAACGTATCTATCCCGAACTGTGTGCAGCTTTACTGGAAGAGACCGGTGTCGATTGCGAATTACAGCATTCCGGATTGTTGATCACGCATGATGAAGAACTGCAACAGGCGCAGCGATGGGCGGAGCAGTATGGTGTGTCGTTACAACACATCACCACAGCGCGATCCTTGCAGGAGATAGAGCCACAGATAAACCCTCGCTTCGACAGAGGCATCTGGCTGGCCGATGTCGATCAGGTGCGTAACCCGAAACTGGTCGAGGCGCTGCGCAAGAGCTGCGATGTCGATGGCATCAGCTATCGTGAGCATAGCGAAGTCCAGCAGCTGTTGATCGAAACTGGTCGGGTGCGAGGCATCCAGATCGATGGCAGTAACATCATGGCAGATAAGGTCGTCATCGCCAGCGGGGCGTGGTCTGCCAGAGTGTGTGCCGAGGTGGCGGATATCGATGTCGCACCGGTGAAAGGGCAGATGATCATGCTCAAGACAGAAGCCGGTCTACTCGATACCATCGTCATGTCACAGGGGCATTATGTGATCCCGCGCAGGGATGGTTATGTATTGACCGGCAGCACACTGGAGCGCACCGGCTTCGACAAGACACTATCGTCACAGGCGCGTGATGAGCTATTGCAGTATGCCAGTGAGCTTGTACCATGTCTGACGGATTATGCCATCGAGCGGCACTGGTCGGGTCTCAGGCCGGGTACCAGCAAGGGCATACCGTATGTATGTGAACATGATGAGATAGCGAACCTGTACATCCATGCCGGGCACTACCGCAACGGGATCGTGCTGGGCGCAGCTTCCGCTCGATTGATGGCTGAAATTATTCTGCAAAAAACACTTTCTTGTCATGCAGATGCTTATAAAATGACATCACCACACTAGACTCACGCCATAGTCAAAAAGCCGGAATAGCTCCAACTGGTAGAGCAAGTCATTCGTAATGACGAGGTTGGGAGTTCGATCCTCCCTTCCGGCACCATCTTACTCAGAAATGCGGTTTCACCGGGGCGTTATGGAAACGCTCGATGCTGCCAGTTATCTCGGCACGCGCCTCGGCTGCGGCTGACCAGCCATCCAGTTTGACCCACTTGCCCTTCTCCATATCTTTGTAGTGCTGAAAGAAGTGCGCGATGGAATCCAGCAGTGACTGCGGGACATCATCCTGATCGTTGATATGGTCGTAACGGTCGGTCAGTTTATTGATGGGCACAGCCAGTATCTTGGCATCAGGACCGGATTCGTCGGTCATGTTCAGCACACACACCGGACGGCATATCACCACCGACCCACTGATGAGCGGCATCGGTGTGATCACCAGCACATCGACCGGGTCACCGTCTTCTGACAGGGTGTGTGGCACATAACCATAATTGGTCGGGTAGTGCATGGGAGTACCCATGAAGCGGTCGACGAACATGGCACCGGTCTCCTTATCGACTTCGTATTTGACCGGATCACTGTGCGCAGGTATTTCGATGATGACATTGATTTCTTCAGGGGCGTTCTCACCCGGGGTAACGCGATCTAGGTTCATGGTTTGCCTGTAAGTTGAAAGAGGATTGCTGGGGTGCAAGTGTATATCACGCGCTGTGGATTAAGTAGTCTGCGCAGAGAAATAGCTGGCGACATCCGATCAGGAAAATAAGTCAGTCAGGTATGCCGCCGTCACTGGCAATTTCCCGGTCAGGCACTACACTTTTACTCATAAACGATAGCCCGAAACCCACGTATCTAAATGAAAATAAAACAATTTGTGGTGCCTAATGACCGTTCGTCAGACGTATCACTCTACCCATCCCATGCCATCTGGCAAGCCTGTCGGGAAGGTTCTAGAGTAATACTTATGAAAACCAATTCCGGATATACCCTGATCGAACTGATGATAGT
>WFUQ01000176.1 GCA_015484935.1 Gammaproteobacteria bacterium | reverse complement strand
GCCTCAAGCATGGTTTTCCCCAAAAAATTCTCAGTACATAAAGGGGGCATATTATACCTGACTGGAGGCAGATTCGGGTTCACCGAGTATCTGACTGTACATAAAAAAGCCCGCCGTAGAAGGCGGGCTTTTCTGCAGGATCAGCTATCTGAAGTTATTTGGCTATACCACCGCTGCGCCCCTGATTGATCACCTCGGCCTGTTTGCGTGCCAGCAGAAAACGACCGATCATCTTGTCGCGCTGCATGGATAACTCGGGGATACCCGGGCGATCGACAAATTTTGCCAGTGTGATGCCATCGAGAAATTCGTATAGTCGCTCGCTCAGATCACTCCACAGTTTATGTGTCAGACAACGCGCGCCGTCCTGACAGTTACCTTCGCCACCGCAACGGGTGACATCGACATTTTCGTCCACCGCGGAGATGATCTGCGCGATGCTGATATCCTCGGCCGGTTTAGCCAGGCGATAACCACCACCGGGACCACGCACACCCTTGACCAGCCCGGCATGGCGCAGACGTGAGAACAGCTGTTCGAGATAGGAAAGTGAGATGCCCTGACACTGCGAGATATCTGCAAGTGTTACCGGACCAGCCTTATCATGGATGGCCAGATCCATCATGGCTGTGACGCTGTAGCGACCTTTTGTAGACAAACGCATAGGAATTCCTGACTAATTTACTTGGTTAATACAGCATCATACTAAACCCAGTAAAACAGTCAAGTATTCATCGGTGGTAGAAAATTATGGAATACACGATAAAAACCATGTATTTCAAGCAATTAGATGGATATATAGCGGCTTGATTAATATTTCGAAACAGATATCAGACGGGTTTTGCCGCCCTTTTACCTGCCTAACTTCAGCTATACAGCGCAGCTTCTGCCAGTTGGCGGGTATAGTCGGCAGCGGGGTGTTCCAGCACCTGTTCGGTATCGCCGGCTTCGACTATCTTGCCGGAACGCATCACGATCACCCGATGCGACATGGCTTTGACCACGCGCAGATCGTGACTGATAAACAGATAACTCAACTGATGTTTCTGCTGCAGGTCTGCCAGCAGGGTCAAGACCTGCTTCTGCACTGACACATCCAGTGCGCTGGTGGGTTCATCCAGCATCACTACTTCCGGTTCCAGCACCATGGTTCTGGCGATGGCGATACGTTGTCGCTGGCCACCTGAAAATTCATGCGGGTATCGCCACAGCACATCTTCATCCAGTCCGACCTCATCGAGTGTCTCGATGATCTTGTGCTGACGCTGACTGCGAGTCATGTCGGGGAAATGTAATTTCAGCCCTTCGGAGACGATCTGGTCTACCGTCATGCGTGGTGACAGAGATGAGAACGGATCCTGAAACACCACCTGAAAATAACGCCGCAGGGGGCGCATCTGTTTTTCTGCGTAGTCCGAGATGGGGTGACCACGAAACCGGATACGCCCGCTGGATTCCGTCAGCCTCAGCAGTGCCATACCCAGGGTAGTCTTACCGGAACCGGACTCCCCGACGATGCCCAGCGTCTCACCTTTATGCAGTTGCAGATCGACATCATCGACTGCTTTCACCACATCGACCTGTTTATTGAAGAAACCCCGGGTGATCGGGAAGTGACATCGCACGTTCTGTGCACTGACGATGCTTTCCGACTCCGGCTGGACAGTGGCGATACGCGAGTCCGGCTCGCTATCCAACAGGTACTTTGTATAGTCATCTTCGGGGGCGGCGAACAAGGTCTCTGAGTCAGCCTGTTCCACCAACTTGCCATGTTGCATCACGCAGACACGGTCGGCATAGCGACGCACCAGATTCAGGTTATGCGTGATCAGTAGTATCGACAGATTCTCTTCACGTTGCAGATCCATCAACAGTTCCAGTATCTGTTTCTGGATGGTGACATCGAGCGCGGTGGTGGGTTCATCGGCGATCAACAGATCCGGCTTGCACGCCAGTGCCATCGCTATCATCACGCGTTGTCGTTGTCCGCCGGACAAGGTATGCGGGTAATCGTTCATGCGCTGTTGCGGATCGGGGATGCCGACGCGATCCAGCAGCGATACGGCGTTTGCTGTCGCTTCTTCGGGCGACAGTTGTTTGTGCACCAGCAAGGATTCTTTCAACTGTGCACCGATCTTGTGTACCGGATTGAGCGAGGTCATCGGCTCCTGAAAGATCATCGCGATCTTGCCGCCACGATAAGCACGCATAGTGTCTTCATCCAGCGTCAAAAGATTTTTACCATCGTAACGTATGGTACCGGCAGGATACGACACCACCTGTTCATCGTGTAATCTGAGGATCGACAAGGCGGTCACTGACTTGCCGGAACCGGACTCCCCCACCAGTGCCACCGTCTGCCCGCGATCGATATCGAAACTGATATCGCGTACCGCCTCGACATCACCCTGCTGTGTTCTGAAGGTGACGCTGAGATTTTCGACTTGTAGCAAGGCTTCGCTCATATCAGTTCTTCCGTGTATCCAGTGCTTCACGCAAGGCTTCGCCGATGAAGATGAGTAGCATCAAGGTCCCCACCAGCACCAGAAAGGTACTCAGCGATAACCACCAGGCTTCGATGTTTTCCTTGCCCTGTGATAACAACTCACCCAGACTCGGTGTACTCGGCGGCACACCCAGCCCGAGGAAATCCAGACTGGTCAAGGCCAGTATGGAACCACTGATACGGAACGGCAGAAAGGTGATGACCGGTGTCATGCTGTTCGGTAACAGATGATGCCGCATGATGGCGAAGTTGCTCAGCCCCATGGCTTTGGCAGCGCGGACATAATCCAGATTACGACCACGTAGAAACTCGGCACGTACATAATCGGACAACCCCATCCAGCCGAACATGGATAACAGGATGATCAACAACCAGATGCTGGGCTGAAAGATGGAAGAGAAGATAATCAGCAGATACAATTCCGGCATCGACGACCAGACCTCGATCAGACGCTGCATCACCAGATCGGTCTTGCCGGAGAAATACCCCTGCACCGCTCCGGCGACGATGCCGATCAACACACCGATGGCAGTGAGCGACAGCGCGAACAGCACCGATATCCTGAAGCCATAGAGCAGCCGCGCAAACACATCACGACCACGATCGTCGGTACCCAGCATGTTGTTCTCTGACGGCGGTGCCGGATTAGGCAACTCACTGACAAAGTTGATGGTGTTATAACTATAGGGGATCAACGGATCGATGAACCAGTTATCACCGCTCGATATCAACTCACGCACATAGGGGTCGGAGTAATCGGCTTCGGTTTCAAAATCGCCACCGAATGTGGTCTCCGGATAGGCATGGAAAACCGGCGAATACCATTCGCCGTCATAGCTGATCAACAAGGGTTTATCGTTACACAACACTTCTGCGAACAGACTCAGCACCAACAGGATCGAGAACAACCACAGACTGTAGTAACCACGCCTGTTCGAACGGAAGCGCATCCACGCACGCTGTGATGGCGATAGATTGACGATCTGTTTCTGCACCTGCGCACTCATTTGTTATCCACCGAATCGAAATGGATGCGCGGATCGATCAGCACATAACTGATATCGGCCATCAACTTGGCGAACAGACCGAGCAAGGTGAACAGATACAGCGTGCCCAGTACCACAGGGTAATCACGCTTCAACACGGACTCGTATGACAGCAAGCCCAGACCATCCAGCGAGAAGATAGTTTCGATGAGCAGGCTGCCGGTGAAGAATGCGCCGATGAAAGCCGCCGGAAAACCGGTCACCAGTGGAATGACAGCATTGCGGAATACATGGTGATACAACACACGGTTTTCAGTCAGGCCTTTGGCGCGTGCAGTGAGTACATACTGTTTTCGTATCTCTTCGATAAAACTGTTCTTGGTCAGCATGGTCATGACTGCAAAACTGCCGATGACCGATGCGATGATGGGCAAGACCATGTGCCACAGATAATCGAGTACCTGATCGATCATGCTGAGGTCATCCCAGTTATCGGATACCAGTCCACGCAGCGGGAACACATCGAAGAAACTGCCGCCACCGAACAACACCAGCAAGGCGATACCCAGTACGAAGCCCGGTATGGAATAACCGACCAGTATCAGGGTGCTGGTCACCACATCGAAGCCACTGCCATCTCTGACTGCTTTGGCGATACCCAGCGGGATACAGGTGAGGTAGACGATGAAGAATGTCCACACACCCAGACTGATCGACACCGGTAGTTTCGACACCACCAGCTCCATCACCGATTTGTTATGGAAATAACTTTCACCGAATTCGAAGGTGATGTAGTTGCTCATCATATCGATGAAACGTTGGTGTACCGGCTTATCGAAACCGTACAGCGCCTGAATCTCTTTGATGTGTTCTTCATCCAGCCCGGTAGCACCACGATACAGCCCCTGCGTTCCGCTACTCGCCTCTCCGACTGCACCCTTGCCTTCCAGTTGTGAAACCATCTGTTCCACCGGTCCGCCGGGTACGAATTGTGTCACCGCGAAAGTGATGAGCATCACGCCGAACAGAGTCGGGATCATCAACAACAGACGTTTCAGGATGTAAGCCCACATGGTTATCTGATCCACCATGCTTTGAGCAACCAGGACTCCGCCTCATAATATAACGGCAAGGTCTTCGGGATGCCGAAGATATTGCGATAGGCGATACGATGTGTATTGATAAACCAGTTCGGCACCAGATATTCACCGTGCACCAACACCCGGTCGAGTGCGCGGGTGGCGATAACCAGATCATGTCTGTTTTTAGAGTTTATGACTCTGTCGATCAGGGCATCGACGACCGGATCACTGATGCCGGGCAGATTACGTGAGCCTTCAGTTTTGGCGGCTTCTGAACTGTACATATTTCGCAGCTCGTTACCGGGTGACATGGAGGCGGGAAAACTGGTGACCATCATATCGAAATCAAACGTTTCGACCCGATGTTGATACAGCGATGCATCCACCGTGCGGTAGTTGACCTTGATACCCAGCTTGGCGAGATTTTTCGCATAGGGTGCGAAGATGCGTTCGAAACCTT
>WFUQ01000175.1 GCA_015484935.1 Gammaproteobacteria bacterium | reverse complement strand
CGACATTGACATTACTTCTGATCCACTTGATCTCTCCACTGGCAGTGTACATCCTGTATTCATAGGTATGTTCTTTATGGTGTTCTATCGCATCCTGTACCAGACCGACTACCCGACTCCTGTCATCCGGGTAGATCGTCTCTGCCCAGAACTCCGCCTCTTTCCACTGCTCCAGTGCGTAACCGGTCATTTTTACCACCTGCGGACTGATGTAGATAAACCGGTTGGTCTCTATATCTACCTCCCATATCACAGCCGCTGCCGTCTCAACCAGATCACGGAAGTGTTCTTTGTTCTTCTGCAGCTCCTGCTCGGCAGCCACACGCTTGCTTATATCCGAATGCGTACCGATAAACCGAAGCGGGTTTCCCTGATCATCGAAATCGACGATCTTCCCTTTGCCCAGCACCCACATATAGTCACCGTCTTTTCTGAGGAAACGGTATTCGACACCTTCACTCGTATCCTTTCCCTCGCAGGTATCCTGCATACACTCTTTCACCCGCTCCAGATCGTCCGGGTGCACACGCTTCTCCCACTCTTCCATGCACGCTTCGAATTCGCCTGGCTCGTAACCCGCCATCCTGTAATATCGGGGGTCAAAATAGACAGCACCTTCCTGTAAGTCACGATCCCAGATACCATCATTTGCTATCGACATGACAAGGTCGTATCTCTCTTCACTGATGTTGAGCGCCTGCTCGGTCAGTTTCTGTTCCGTTATGTCGATGAAGTATCCGCGCAGAATGATACCGCCGTCGCTGCTCTGGAAGACACTGACCACATCATGCACCCAGATTATATCGCCATCTGCCTTCACTACCCGATAGCTCAGTTTGTGATCGCTCAGTTGCTCGGTCTGTAATCTACAATAAGCGACATTTTGCTCTCGATCTTCCGGGTGGATCCTGTCCGCCCAGAAGGTCATGTCAGTCCACTGCTCTGGCGGATAACCTGTCATACCCTCTATCTGCGGTCCCATATAGGTGAAGCGATCGAGTGATGCATCATATTCCCATGCGACTGACAGGGTCGTCTCGATAAGATTTCGATATAACTGTTCCTTCTCTCTCAACTCCTTCTCTGCGTCTTGCAACTTGTCCAGCATGGTATTGAAGCCGTCAAACAATACGCCTATCTCATCCTGTCTGCGCACAGGAAGTCGTTCAGAAAAGTTCTGTGTATCGCCTATACGTTTCAGTGCGTCTGCCAGTTGCTCTATCGGTCGCATGAAGTAGTGACCGGTCAATCTCGACAGGACCACTGTGGTAAACAACAGTGCGAAGATCAGTATCGCACCCTGTATGTGATAGCTTGTGCGCGTCTCATCCATCCTGGCAGTCGATATTTGTGTGTATGCACGTCCGTATCCTTTGCCTTTATAGACGACCTGATCGCTGGATAGCATCACGCCTTCCTTGAACACGTGTGTCTCTGCTTCCTCCTCTGGTGCATCGTAAAACCGGGTGACACCCGCTTTTTGATAACTGAAGACGGGGTCGTCACTCTCGTCATACAGCACGAGCCTTTCTATCATCTCGCTGCTCTGCAGGCGCGCGCTCAAGTTCGCAGCATCGTCAACACTGCCACCGACAACAATCTTTACTATATCCTGCCCCAGAAACTCCAGATATGAGTGGGTTTCATGTAACAGCTCTAACCGCAGACGATCCACATCACGGCTCATCGTGATCCCGAAGCCGATGGTGATGATTACTGCGAAAGTCAGCAGTGTCAGCAACGTGAGTTTTTTATGTATGGATAAGAACCGGATATCAGATTTCATGATGCTATTCTGATTTCTCTATCGGCAGGTCGTCGTCATTACCCCATTCCAGCCAGGAGCCATCATAGTGTGCAACATCGTATCCGAGCTGGCGTAATACGGTGTAGGTCAGGGATGCGTGCTCGCCTCTGTTGCAGTAGGTATAGATCTTCTTATCGCCAACATCGCCATATAATTTCCGTAACGCTGCATCCGGCTTGATCATCCTTACACCGTCGACCATCACAAACATGTCATACCAGGGTGCGTTCACGGCACCGGGGATATGCCCATAACGTTTGGCCCGTGAGCTCATCCCGATGTACTCTTCTCTGCTGCGTACATCCAGCAATAACTTGCTGTCGTCATCGATCGCAAGACGAACGCTCAACTGCGTACTTAACCTTTCCGGGTTGATCCTCGGTATGTAATCGGTTTCTGTAATCACCGGCTCATCTTTACTGACAGGATGATGTCCGGTCTTCACCCATGCATCGTAGCCACCGTTCAGCAATTTAAGATCTTCATGTCCATATACTTCGAACACCCAGAATACACGACCGGCATCCAGATAACTGTCATCTCCATAGACGACCAGTGTTTTATCGTGACTGATACCTGCGCGACCGAACAGCTCTCTTATGTACTTCAGTCCACCGACCTTGTAGGTGTTATCGGTTTTACTGAATGTTTCACTGACGGGGATACTGACCGCACCAGGTATATGCCCGTTCAGATAGGCCGCTCTTGTTCTGGCATCGACTACTATTACGTTTTCTTTGTGTATGTTTTCGGCCAGCCATGCGACTTCAACGACTATCCTGGTCTGCGCATCCTCTGCCAGTGCTATCGCCGTAAACATGCAGCACGATACCGCGATAGCTGTGAGCATTTTCACTTTCTTTATGACTGTTTCACACATTCTGTTCTCTTTAGCTCTATGCCGGCACCATGATTGACTCCGTGCTACCTCGTCTTCCTCTTGTTATAGTTTTCTTATGGGATGCTGGCTACCGGTTTTGGCTCTACTCTCATTAGTGGCGCAACACACTCAGCCTGAATTATTGGCAGGAATTTGTTTGTAGTCTGAACTATATGCTTTCTGTGATGTATTTTCTATACAACAGATAACCGAAGACGGGGTTTATTCTTCGGCTTAATACTCCGACATCACAGCTTGTACTAAGACTAAATTTAAATGTAAGGCTATGCTTACAAGTGCGCTTGAACCTCGCATGGACTTGCTGCTACGGTCAGGCGTTATTATGGAGGGTATTACGGTTGGGGTCTTTCAAATG
>WFUQ01000174.1 GCA_015484935.1 Gammaproteobacteria bacterium | reverse complement strand
GGAAATGCGAGGCGATGAAAGCGGCGGAGCGGTGGCTGATATCCAGATACAGACAGGGAGCACCCAGACGTTTCATCTCATGGTCGATCGCACGGGCGACGATGTCGCGTGGTGCCAGCTCGGCACGTTCGTCGAACTGTGACATGAACTGCGTGCCGTCCGGCAGCAATAATTTTCCGCCTTCACCCCGTACCGCTTCGGTGATGAGGAATGACTTGGCATCCGGATGGTACAGGCAGGTGGGGTGGAACTGATTGAATTCCAGATTACTGACCCGACAGCCCGCGCGCCACGCCATCGCGATACCGTCGCCTGTGGAACCGTCCGGGTTACTGGTGTAGAGGTAGACTTTGCTGGCACCGCCGGTAGCGAGGATGACCTGTCGGGCACGAAATGTTTCGATGTGTCCGCTGATCTTGTTGAGGATGTAGGCACCGACACAGCGGTTTGCCGTATCGCCCAGTCCCAGTTTGGCAGTCGTGATCAGATCCACCACGATATGCTGCTGGTAGAAGTCGATATTATCGCTGTGGCTGGCGTGATTATAGAGGGTGTCACTCAGTGCCTTGCCGGTGGCATCGGCCGCATGCACCACTCGACGGTGGCTGTGACCGCCTTCGCGGGTGAGATGCAGTGCGCGCCCACCTTCGACATTGCCTTCTTTGCTGAAGGGCACGCCAAGGTCCTGCAACCATCTTATGCACTCCGGCCCGTGCTCGATGGTGAAGCTGACGGTATCCGGATCACACAGGCCTGCTCCGGCACGCAAGGTGTCATCGATGTGAGACTGGTAGGAATCGTTCGAGCTTAACACCGAGGATATTCCGCCCTGCGCATAGAAAGTGCTGCCATCTTTGGCCGGGCCTTTATTGATGATGGCGACGCTACAGCAGTCCTGCAGGCGCAGTGCCAGACTGAGACCGGCGGCACCGCCGCCGATGATGAGGACGTCATAGCTGTGTTCGATGGTCATGGGCAGATGCTGTGTTTGGTATGCCGCGCTTTATGTTGTGGGGTGAATCGGGTAAGTTACGCCAGATTTTACGATATCTTAACAATAACCGGTGATTTTACCGAGTCAGCCCAGAATTTGCATCGATTGCCAGGGTTTCGACTGATCAGGTAGAACTAAAGCAGGAAAGGCTTGTCACAAAACACAGGCGAAGGATTGCGGCTAGAGGAGTGGCCCCTGAATGGGTGCTAGTGAAAAAAGTATTGATCAGGCGCTGGTAGAGCGCGTACAACAGGGCGATAAAAAAGCATTCGACGTACTGGTGCTGAAATATCAGACCCGCATCGCCAAGCTGGTGGTCCGCTTTCTACGCAATGCCGACGATGTGCCGGATGTGGTGCAGGAAGCATTCATCAAGGCGTACAGGGCACTACCGAACTTCAGAGGTGACAGTGCCTTCTACACCTGGCTGTATCGTATCGCGATCAATACGGCGAAGAATCATCTGGTCGCGACCGGGCGCAAGACACCGCAGAACAGTATCGATGCACAGGAAGTCGAAAAGTACGATGCTGGTGCCTGGTTGACGGAATTTGCCACGCCGGAAAGAGAAATGTTCGCCAGTGAACTAAAGTCAACGGTGAACAAGGCGATCGGTGACCTGCCACCGGATCTGCGTGAGGCGATCACCCTGCGCGAGATCGAAGGGCTGAGTTACGAGGAGATCGCCGATGTGATGGATTGTCCGATTGGCACCGTACGTTCGAGAATATTTCGGGCACGCGAGGCCATCGATGAAAAACTGTCACCCTTGCTGGACAGCTCCAGCCACGGTGTCAACGAATATTAAAGAACGCTACCGACCATATGTGATGGTGAAGATTATGAATAATGTAACCGACAACAAAGAGCAATTATCCGCCTACATGGATGATGCGCTGGAAAGCAGCGAGGCTGGCAGTGTCACCGGTGAAGGTCTGGCGAAAACAGCCAGCCACTATCAGGTGATCGGCGATGTCATGCGTGACCAGCTCAGTGAAGCGTCGATGCTGGATGTGAGTTCGCAGGTCAGTGCTGCTATCGCCGCCGAACCGGTTACCGCAACGCAGCAGAGACCGGCCGCTTCCAGCAGGAACACCGGTTCATCCTGGTTCGATTTCTCATCGTGGTTACAGCCTGTCGGTGGGCTCGCTATCGCCGCTTCTGTGGCACTGGTCGTGGTGGTGACGCTGGACCAGTCTGATTCGATCGCACCCGGTGCAGGGCAGCAACAGATAGCATCGACTGACCAGCCGGTGATGACGAACAGTACTGTGACCGTCGCGGCGAGACCTGTCGAACATGTCAATCCGGCCAACTTCGCCAACGTGAATCTGAACAAGTATCTGGATGAGCATTCCGAGTTTGCTGCTCAGGATACCATGCAGGGTCGATTACCTTATGTCAGAGCCGTAGGTTATAAATCAGCAGAGTGAACCAGACAGAATGTTGAAGCATCATCGTTCCACAAGACAGACCGTATTATTCGGTCTGTTTTTACTTCTGAGTCAGCCGGTTCTGGCTGATCATATCTCCGACCTGCTGGAGAAGATGTCAGCAGCGGACAAACGTCTGAACTATCAGGGCGTGTTCGTGCTGCGTAAAGCAGACAACCTGATAACCATGCGGGTCAATCACACCGCCGATGCAGACGGTGTACGAGAGAGTCTGGAGTTCATGAATGGTGAGGCCCGCCATGTCATCCGCAACAATGATGAAGTGATCTCCATCTACCCTGACAGAAAGATATACACGGTCACCGAGACCAAACAGAAGACAGGATTGCACCCGGCGTTACCGCAGAATCTCGACAAACTGCAATCCTATTACGAGATAGAACGGCTGGATGATGACCGTATCGCCGACCACAAGACTGCGGTGATCAAGTTACATCCTAAAGACAGCAACCGTTACGGCTATCGTTACTGGGTAGACAAGGATACCGGTGTGTTGTTGCGCTGTGATCTGGTCGCCGATGATGACAAAGTGATCGAGCAGATGATGTTCACTCAGCTGGAATATAAAGATTCGTTGCCGGCTTCAAAGTTCGATTACCCCGGACTGGACGATTTTGAAAAACGTCTGTTAGGTAAAGACCGTACCATCACCCCGGATGTCGGTTGGCAGGTGAGTGAACTGCCTGCGGGTTTCATGCTGACACAGAGCAGCACACGTAAGAAAGATAATTCCACAGCGCTGCATCTGGTCTACTCCGACGGACTGGCATCGGTTTCTGTATTCATCGAGTATGGTCAGCAGGGGCATAAATACCTCAAGGGTGCGACCGCCATGGGAGCGCTCAATGCCTACGGTGTCAAGAACGATGATTACTACATCACCGTGATGGGGGAAGTGCCCGAATCGACCGTGCAGCAGATCGCTCTGTCTACCCGGCTCGGTTCCGGTAATCACCAATAATCGTCATGCTCGAACAGCTCGCCACCGTGGTCGCAGTCAGAGGCAATCAGCTGGTACTGGAGACGCAGGCACAGTCAAGCTGTCAATCGTGCTCGGTCAATAAAGGCTGTGGCACTTCGCTATTATCCAAAGTCGTGGGTCAGAAAGTCATCCATTTCGAACTGGAAAACACACTCGATGCCCGCACCGGTGAGCAAGTGGTACTGGGACTACCGGAAAATGCGGTGGTCAGAGGTTCGCTGCTCATCTATATCGTGCCGGTACTGGTGCTGATGCTGGCAGCGTTCGCTGGCGATGCCCTGCTGGCACTCGATGCTGCCTCGCGTGACCTCAAGATAGCCGGCTTTTCCCTGTCTGCGATGGCGGTCGGGATCTTCATCTCCAGAAGCCTGTTCCGGCGTGCGGACAGCATGCACAACTACATGCCTGTCCTGCTCAGAAAGGAGATCGTGCTGCGTAGCGAAGTCTGAGCCAAGCAGGCTGGCATCTGCTAGAATAGCGGGCTACGAATGACCTGCCATGGCGGCTTCCGTGCACGCAGGCGGGCCAGACCTGATACCGGCAAAAGAGGCCGGTTTTTTTCTGCCCGGCTTATGTGCGTCATGTAGCCACAGGCACTGGAACACCACGAGGTATCGGCACATGACACAGCTGACACTGTATTCCCGAACCGGGTGCCACCTGTGTGAGGACATGCTGCAACAGTTGCAGCGGCTACAGACCGAACTGGCTTTCGAGCTGGATGTCGTGGATATCGACGACGATGCCGGATTGGTCGAACGATACGGTAGCAGAGTACCGGTGTTACAGAACCGGGCCGGGTTCATCTGTGAATACTTTCTGGATGAACAGGCACTACGCGATACCTTGAGCACCCGAGAGTGACAACAAGAACAGAAATGAAAAACATCAGAAACTTCTCCATCATCGCGCATATCGATCACGGTAAATCCACACTGGCTGATCGATTGATCCAGACCTGCGAAGGCCTGAGCAAGCGCGAGATGCAGGAGCAGGTGCTGGATTCGATGGATCTGGAACGCGAACGCGGCATCACCATCAAGGCGCAGAGTGTCACGTTGAATTACCACGCCAAAGATGGCGAGACCTATCAGCTCAATTTCATCGACACTCCCGGGCATGTGGATTTTTCCTATGAGGTGTCCCGCTCGCTGTCCGCCTGTGAAGGTGCGCTGCTGGTGGTCGATGCTTCACAGGGTGTCGAAGCTCAGTCGGTCGCCAACTGTTACACCGCCATCGAACAGGATCTGGAAGTGATTCCGGTGCTCAATAAAATTGACCTGCCCGCGGCCGATCCGCAGCGCGTCAGCAAAGAGATCGAAGACATCATCGGTATCGATGCGAGTCAGGCCTGCCAGGTGAGCGCCAAGACCGGTATCGGCATCGATGATCTGCTGGAGCAGATCGTCGCGGAAGTGCCACCACCACAGGGTGACCCGGATGCGGCATTGCAGGCGCTGATCATCGATTCATGGTTCGACCCCTATGTGGGAGTCGTGATTCTGGTGCGAGTCAAACAGGGCACATTGAAACCCCGCCAGAAGATGATGGTGATGTCCACCGGCAGAAATTATCTGGTGGACAAGGTCGGCGTGTTCACCCCCAAACGACTGGATACCGAAGAGCTGCAATGCGGTCAGGTCGGTTTCATCATCGCCAGCATGAAAGAGATCGACTCTGCGAGGGTGGGGGATACCATCACACTGGCTGATAATCCGGCAGCAGAATCACTGGCCGGTTTCAAACAGGTGCAGCCCAGGGTGTTCGCGGGCATGTTCCCGGTGAATGCCGATGACTATAACGATTTCCGCGACTCGCTGGACAAGCTCACGCTCAACGATGCCTCCTTGCAGTATGAACCGGAAAACTCCTCAGCACTGGGGCTGGGCTTCCGCATCGGTTTCCTCGGCATGTTGCACATGGAGATCATCCAGGAACGGCTGGAACGGGAATACGATCTCGATCTGATCACCACCGCACCGACCGTGGTCTACCAGATCCTCAACACCAAAGGCGAAGTGGTTGAGATCCACAATCCGGCTGATCTGCCGGAAGTGAACTACATCGAAGAGATCAGGGAACCGATCATCAGAACCAATATACTGGTACCGCAGGATTATCTGGGCAACGTCATCACCCTGTGTATCGAAAAGCGCGGTGTGCAGAGAGACATGCAGTACATGGGGACGCAGGTCTCACTGAGTTACGATATGCCATTGAGTGAGGTCGTACTCGACTTTTTTGATAGACTCAAATCGGTCAGTCGTGGTTATGCTTCCTTCGATTATGAACTGGACCGTTTTCAGGCGGCCGATCTGGTGAAAGTGGATATCCTGATCAACTCGGAGCGGGTCGATGCATTGTCGATCATCGCGCACAGAGATGCCAGCCAGCGTCGTGGACGTGAAGTGGCAGAGAAGATGCGCGAACTGATACCGCGGCAGATGTTCGATGTCGCCATACAGGCGGCCATCGGCAGAAACATCATCGCGCGTACCACGGTCAAGGCATTGCGCAAGAACGTGACAGCGAAATGTTATGGTGGTGATGTCAGCCGCAAACGCAAACTGCTGGAGAAGCAGAAGAAAGGTAAAAAACGCATGAAACAATTCGGCAAGGTGGAGATACCACAGGAAGCGTTTCTGGCAGTGTTGAAAGTAGATAATTGATGGCGCGTTTCACGATCATGGCAAAGGGGCGTTGCTCTGTGACCGGACGTTGTTGTTTTCTGAACTAAAGGTTATGTAATTATGTTGGTGTTCGATTTTTCGTTTTACCTGTTTGTCGGTACCGTCGTTACCGGTGTTATCTGGGCGCTCGACGTGTTCGTGCTGGCACCGAAAAGAAGCAAGGTGGTGCAGGCGAATACACAGATAAGCAAAGGTGTGGAAGTATCCCGTGGCGGTAAAGAACCGGTCATCGTCGAGTACGCCAAATCATTCTTCCCGGTCTTGCTGGTCGTGTTCCTGTTACGTGGTTTCATCGTCGAGCCGTTCCGTATCCCGTCCGGCTCGATGTTGCCTTCCCTGTACATCGGGGACTTCATCCTGGTCAACAAATTTGCCTATGGCATCCGTATTCCGGTCATCAATAAGAAAATCATCCCGTTATCTGAACCTGAACGCGGCGATGTGGTGGTGTTCCGCTATCCGCGTGATCCGTCACTGGACTACATCAAACGTATCATCGGCCTGCCGGGTGATCACATCGCGTATTACAATAAAGTGTTGTATATAAACGGCAAACCGATGCCACGTGAGTTCGTCGGCCAGTATGACGGGCCGGGGCAGGAACACGCCAATGAATACCGTGAGGACCTCAATGGTGTCAAGCACGAGATGTTGTTGATGCCGGCCAGACCGAACAGTCTGGAAGGTGAATACATCGTGCCGGACGGGATGTATTTCGCCATGGGTGACAACCGTGATAACAGTAATGACAGTCGGGTCTGGGGGCCGGTACCCGAGAAGAATCTGGTAGGCAAGGCGTTTATGATATGGATGCACTGGAGCGATGGCGTACGCTGGAATCGCATCGGCAATACGATCGATTGATGGAATACTCTATACTTGATGGTAACGACAGTCAGTAACGGCGGAGAATGATATGGCAACGCAACTTCTAGACCCACAGAAATACAAAAGACAGAATGGCCTGACGATGATCAGCTGGATCTTCGTCATCGGTGTCATCGGTTTTCTGGGTGTGATGGCAGTGAACATCGCGCCTAACTTTCTGACCGATTCCAGTGTCGCGACGGTGATGAAAGCTCTGGAGACAGATCAGGAAGCGCGCAAGATGAACGGCAAGGCGCTCAAACGCCTCATCATCAAACGCCTGAAGATAAACAACATCTACGATATCAAGCATGATCAGATCAAGATATCAAAAGACCGTAGAGGCAGAAAAGTCACCATCGAGTATCAACCGCGTGGCACCCTGATCGGCAAGGTCGATTACATCATCTCGTTCAAACACGAAGCCATCATCCCCAAGTAACGCATGTGAATAACAGACCGCTGTCACAACTTGCCCAGCAGCTCGGATATACTTTCAACGACGCCTCTTTATTCGAAGAGGCGTTGACACATAGAAGTGCCGGATCGAACAACAATGAACGTCTGGAATTTCTCGGTGACAGCATACTCAACTTCATCATCGCGCACGAACTCTTCAAGATGTACCCCGATGTCGATGAAGGCGATCTGAGCCGCTTGCGTGCCAGTCTGGTGAACGGCGATTCTCTTGCCGAGATATCCGCCGGACTCCAACTGGGAGATTTCATCACCCTGGGTGCGGGTGAGAAGCGCAGTGGTGGCCACCGCAGAAAATCCATCCAGGCGGATTGTGTCGAGAGCATCATCGGTGCGGTCTATTGTGACAGCGACTTCGAGACCTGTCGCAGACTGGTGTTGAAGTTGTATCAGGACAAGCTGAACAACATTCCCGATATCTCGACACTGAAAGATCCCAAGACCCGTCTGCAGGAACTGTTGCAGTCGCGCCAGAGAGCACTGCCGGTGTATGAAGTGGTCGCCATCACCGGACAGGCGCATTCGCAGACGTTTGAAGTGTCCTGTACCATCGAACAGCTGGGCATCGTAGCGACAGGCAAGGGCGGCAGTCGTCGCAAAGCCGAGCAGGTGGCTGCGCAGGTGGCGTTCACCAAAGTCGAACAACAATTTCAGCCGGTCAAATGAAGTCAGAAAAAAAATGCGGCTATGTCGCTATCGTCGGTAGGCCCAATGTCGGTAAATCCACCCTGCTCAATTATGTGCTGGGTATGAAGCTGAGTATCACATCGCGTAAACCGCAGACCACGCGTCACCAGATCACCGGTATCAAGACGGAAGGCGATGTGCAGGCGATCTATGTCGATACGCCCGGCATCCATCAGCGTCGTAATACCGCCATCAACAAATACATGAATCGTGCAGCTACATCGGTACTGTCAGATGTGGATGTCCTGCTGTTCGTGGTGCAAGCACTCAGATGGACCGATGAAGACAAGGCGGTGCTGGAGAAGATCAGCCAGACTCGTGCGACTGTCGTACTGGTGGTCAACAAGATCGACAAACTGGAAGACCGAAACGAGTTGTATCCCTATATCGAAAAACTGAATGCACTGTATGACTTCAAGGAAGTCATCCCGGTCTGCGCATTGCAGGGTAAAGGACTGGATGTGGTCGAATCGGTAGTGGAGAAATATCTGCCGGTCGGTGAGCATATCTACGAACAGGATCAGGTGACCGACAGGAGTGTCCGCTTCCTGTCCTCCGAGATCATCCGTGAGAAACTGGTCCGGGAGCTGGGTCAGGAGCTGCCTTACACCACCACGGTAGAGATAGAACGTTTCGAAGAACAGGACGGGCTGACCAGGATACACGCTCTGATCTTCGTCGAAAGCACAGGGCAGAAAGCCATCATCATCGGCAACAAAGGCAGTCGCCTGAAGAGCATCAGCACCAGCGCGCGCAAAGACATCGAAACCCTGATCGGCGACAAAGTGTTCCTGAAATGCTGGGTGAAAGTGCGTGAAGGCTGGTCCAATGATGAGCGTTCACTAAGAGGTTTGGGTTACAGCAACGATTACTGAGTATGCAGACCCAGTCACAACGCGCCTACATATTACACAAGCGACCGTTCCGCGATAGCAGCCAGATCCTGGAGTGTTTCACCCGCCATCACGGGCGCATATCTCTCATGTCGAGAGGCAGTCGTACTGCCAAATCAAAAACCAGTGGTATGCTGCAACTGTATCGCCCGCTGGTGATTTCCTGGCGTGGCAAGGGTGACCTGCCGCTGTTGACCAGCGTCGATCCGGCAGAACAGAAAGCGCCGGTATTGCAGGGGCGAGCCTTGATGTCAGCGATGTATGTCAATGAGCTGATGATGTATCTGCTGCATAAACACGATGTCAACGAACAACTGTTCGAGCTGTATCACGACTGCCTGTATGCCTTGCAACAACACGAGATCGAACCGGTGCTGCGATTATTCGAAAAACATCTTCTGGAAAAACTCGGTTTTGCGCTCAGTCTGGAGTGTGATGCTGATTCGGGGGAGCGCATCCGTGCAGAGCATAACTACGTCTATTTCGTCGAGCATGGTCCGGTGCTGAGCAAGCTGACATCGCAGCAGGGGGCGCAACCGGTCATCTCTGGCGAGAGCCTGATATCGTATACCGAAAACAGACTCGATAGCGCTGAAAAACTCAATGAAATCAAAAAGTTGAATCGTTATATTCTGAATCATCATCTGGGCAATCGCAGCATCAAAAGTCGCGAATTATTCCGCCGCCCGCAAATAAAATAGCCAGCTTCCAATTGCAGTTCAGCAAATACTGCCTATGCTTTGTGTTGGATAGCCGGTGTTTCTCATCCGGCTGAATTTGAGCTACAGCAACGCACGGTTACGAAATGACGATGGCAACACAATCACAGAGCGAAGATTATCAGACACTGCAACTGGCACTACAGGATTCATTGGGTGTCGTGGTCGGCGAAGAGGGCAGAGACCTGATCGAAGGCAAACTGCAGGCATTGATGATGCGTGAGCGGCTGTCGAAATTAACCGAACTGGCCACGGCATTACGCAAAGAGAGTCCGTCGAGTATCCGCTCCGATGTACTCGAAGCCATTACTACACACAATACCCAATGGTTCGGTTATCCTGAGATCAACCGCTTGCTGGGTGATTACATATTGCCATCCCTGCTCGAACAGCAGAAAACTGAAGCCCGTATCTGGCTGGTCGGTTGTGGTCAGGGGCAGAGCGCCTACTCACTGGCGATGGTCATCGACGAATACAAACAACTGCTCGGTAGTGAGATCGCGATCGAGATCGTAGCGACCGATTCATCTGCCGAAGTGATAGCGAATGCACGCGCCGGCATCTATGAGGCGACCGATGTCAACGGGATCACCAGCACATGGCAGCAGAAATACATGGAAGAAGTGGATGGTGGCTGGAAAGTCAGCGACAACATACAGCACATGCTGCAGTTCAAGACCATCGACCTGTTGAATGATGTAGCAGATCTGGGGCATTTCGATGTCATCATCAGCCCCGACGTGCTGATGTATTTTGCATCATCACTGAAATCCACATTACTGGATGACTATGCGACTCTGCTGGACCCGTCCGGCATACTCGTACTGAATAATAACGAGCCGGTACTGCCTTATTGTGACCGGTTCGAGCTGGTCGAGCATGAAGCCGGACAGTTCTATCGCCAGACAGGCTAGCCGCCTCCGGGGACGGATTCAGTCTGTGAACTGAAGCCCGGCTTCAAGGAACCTGCGGTAAAATCGAAAACGCATCCGGCTCCGGTTCCGGCTGGTTATCCTTCTCATCTTCCCATCTCAGCAGATCATAATAACTGCGGATATTCTCGACATAACGGACCGGTTCCCAGCCACGCGCATAACCGTATTTGGTTTTTTTGTACCACTTACGTTTCGCCAGCAGCGGTAGCGAGGTTTTCACATCTATCCACAGGTCTGGATTCTTGCCGCGTTTTT
>WFUQ01000173.1 GCA_015484935.1 Gammaproteobacteria bacterium | reverse complement strand
GTTCCAGATTGTCGATGTAGCTGATCCAGTTACGTTTACCCGGGGTGACGTTTTTTCTGCCCCAGACGGCGCTGGTCTTCTGTTTGTACTGCTTGAATGCGGCTCTGATACGGCGGCGGTAGGCTTCGAACTCATCGACCTGCTGTCGTGCCTCGGTCTGTTGCTGGCGTTTCCAGGATTCGAATTCACTGCTGCCGCCTGACGATGGCGCGAGCATGCCGAGCAGTAATACGATGAGCGTGAACCAGGTTTGATTTTTCATATTGGTTTTTGGTGCTGTCCATTCGGGGAGAACGCATACAAGTCCTGCCACGGGTCTGATTATGGCATGAAGCTCGCTGTGGTTGAAACTGAAAAGTCAGCGATGCGAGATGTCGCTACAGGTGGCAGATTAAATGATAGTATCCAGTGATGAATATGACAGAATTACTGGCCCGACTGGCGAACACGCCCGATAGCGTTACTTTTGATGAGGTGATCGCTGTCATCGACGACAATTATCATTATACGCCGGCCGGGTTCGACAACGGCGACCTCCATAATCAAGCGGGTGAGAATGCGGGATCATGCAAAATTTTTGCGTTCGCCGCGCTGCAGGGTCTGAGTCAGCAGCAGACCTTACATTGTTTCGGAGATTACTACCGGCAGGATGTGTTGTTACACCCGGACTCGGATAATCATCAGAATATACGCCATTTCATCGATACCGGCTGGGACGGGATACATTTTCACAGCGATGCGCTGTCACTGATAAGGGGCTGATCATGCAGAATGAAACCATCACGGTAAACGTGACCGAGACCGGGCAGGATATGGAAGTCGTCGTGTTCAGTAAACATGTTAACAAGATCGAAGTGGTGCTGGGTGAGGGTGTGCACAGCGTCAAATGTGAATTGTTACCGACTGTGAACGGTGTCGGTTATGCGGGTTCTGTCATGGGACGCGAGATCGTCTATCTGCGCACACCCGAACAGGTGCAGGACGATATCGACGTGGCTGAGCACGATTATCGTGATTCGCGGCGACGATGATCCGTAGTGTCTAAATCATCGGATTGCGTATTGTCTGAAACGCGCGATGCGTTCTTCGGTACCGGGATGACTTGCGAAATAGCCGGTGATGGCTGAGTCATCTTTCTGTAGCGGGCTGTCCTGTTGCAGTATTCTATCCATGCAGACATTGGCTGGCTCACCGTCGTCGACACAGCTGCGATACTCCGGAAGCCGGGTGTGCTCGATGCGGGTCATGATGTTGGCGAAATGCACAGGGTCGATGTTGTGTTGCAGCATGTATTGCAGGGAATAGGTGTCTGCCTCGGTCTCCATCTCTCGCGAATAACCGGATTCGACCAGCAATACCGGCAGCCCCGTGATGATGGTGCTGCTGGTCGAGACATCGCCGGTGACGACTGCGACGAAGATCGCCAGACTGAATCCCTGTATCGCTCGGCGCAGGCTGTGTCGGTTCTGCACATGGCCTATCTCGTGCAACATGATCGAGATAACCTCATCGATATTACCGGACAGATCGATCAACTCATCCATGAATACGATGGTGCCATCGGGAAGAGCGAAGGCATTGGCTCCAATCTTTTTGCTGTGACGGAAGACGATGGTGAGATCAGGTCGATCGACCGACTCGGCTATCTCATCGAATACACTCCGTAGATACGTCTGTTTGGCTTCTGACATGGTCGATACGTCGAGTAGATGTTCGTCCATGGTGGCGAGTACGTCTTTGCCCAGATAACGTGTCTGTTCAGGGCTGAACATGAAAGCGATCTGTCTGCTGAAGTGCGGTATGCCGAACTGGATGAACATCCAGCTGAATAACAGGATGACGATGAGGGTGACGAACACCAGTCGTTTCGAGCTCTCCAGTCGATGTGCGATGTTATGGAAACGCGAGTCAGAAAGCGTCTGTAGAAGTGTATCGACCGCATCGTTGTCGCGCGTTTCGAACACACTGCCATCCTCAAACTCGATGTACCGGGCAGTGTTGCCGACGCGGGGAGATAGCTTGAGGTCGGAGAATGCACAGTGTTTTTCGACATCACCGTTCAGGCTGATACGACCTTCGCTGTCGTAAGCAAGTTGGCAATCGACAACGCTGGATGTTTTCCCATCGGACCAGGTTCCGTTGATCACAGGCTTGATCATCTACATCCCCAGATCCATATCGAATACCTCACCCATCTCTTCGCCGAGGGCTGACTGGTTTTCGATCTGGGCTGCGATGAAATGATCGAAATCACCATCGGTCTGCACCGAGGTGACACTGGCGCGGTATCGGGCAGTGCGTATCCTGGCCCATGGTATCAACAGGCCGAGACTGAGAGCGATGGCGATGGTGTTGGTGATATAGAGGTAGAGCATATACCAGACTTTCAACGCCGACTGTAACTGGTGACCGTCGACGGTGATGTTGCCGTAGATCAGGTTGGTCTTTTTGGTCTGCATATAGGCGAACATCCAGAAATACAGTGGTAGCACAAACAGGAAACCGATGAGCATATATACTTCCGGGGTTCTATCCGCTGGCTCAGTGTTACTTGACGAGATGGCTCCTGCAATGCCAGCGATGATCGAACTGAAAATACCGTAACCAATAACTGCCAGCATGAGCACAAGGAACATCTTGAGATAGAGTTTGTAGTAGTCTCGTGTACTTGCGCTGAAATTGAAATCTGCTGTGCCGAAGTCGGCATGGTTGATCTTGAAGCTGGTCAGCAGGTATTCCCACCAGGGCGATAACAGCATGATCAGCAGTGGGAAGAGTGAAAACAGGATAAGCAGTCCTGTGTCACTCTCACCCGTCTGCTGTGCTGCAAGCAGTTCAGACTGGTACAGTGCCGTCATCCCCACATAGGCACCGATCAGTAACACAGGAAAGGAGAAGATGAGGTAGGAACGTCTGAAATTCTTGTCGAAATTGAAACGGATATTCCGGTAGGCTGAATTCCTTGCCTGAAAAGACATCGACATCACCACGAATGCGGGCATGAATAACATGATGATGCCCAGTGTGATAAGTGTGGCAACAGGACTGATCAGTCCCGAGAAATAATAGACAGCGAATAAAGCGGCTGCGATCACACGTCCTTTCAATATCTGTTTCGGCTCAGCCAGATACCGGAAGCTGTTGCCGTCGAGATGGGTGTTACCGTAGAAATACTGCTTGTTCCTCACCTTCGCCCAGGCAGAATAGATGCCCAGTGTCAGTATGGTGAGCAGGATGTTGACGATCCAGATAGAGAAGTACTCACCGGCTCTACCGGTGAATTCGAAATCTTTTGTCGTCGGGGTGGGGGTTTCACGCATCGCATTTTCCATACTGTATCCCTGTGTTCTGGAAGAAGTTACCCGAGCAGTATAGCTTTAAACTGTGTCATTGGTAATAAACACCGGCTGATAATATCCCCGGTTTTACCGGGCACAATAAAAAAGGCTGGCTGAGCTTTCGCCCTGCCAGCCTTCTGTCAGCGTCAGATGAAAGACTATTTTTCTTTCGCTGCTTCGCGCTCTTTGGTTTCCTTGATGACTTCTTCGGCCACGTTTTTAGGACATGGCAGATAGTGCAGGAATTCCATCGAGAACTGACCACGACCTGATGTCATGGTACGCAGATCACCGATATAGCCGAACATCTCGCTGAGCGGACATTCTGCCTTGATGCGTACACCAGTCGCACCCGCTTCCTGCGATTTGATCATGCCGCGACGACGATTGAGGTCACCGATGACATCACCGACATTATCGTCTGGTGAGAATACATCGACTTTCATGATCGGTTCCATCAGCTGAGGACCGGCTTTCGGCATGGTCTGACGATAGGCCGCTCTCGATGCCAGCTCATAAGCGACAGCGGAGGAGTCGACCGGATGGAACGCACCATCCATCAGTGTCACCTTGAAATCCAGACATGGGTAGCCGGCGAGTACGCCTTTATCCATAACGGATTTGAAGCCTTTTTCGACAGCAGGCCAGAATTCACGAGGCACGTTACCACCTGTGACTTTCGATTCGAATTCAAAACCGGAACCCGGCTCGCCCGGCTCGATGATGTAATCGATCTTCGCGTACTGACCGGAACCACCAGACTGTTTCTTGTGGGTGTAGGAATCTTCCACTTTCTGCGTGATGGTCTCGCGGTAGGCGACCTGTGGTTTACCGACTTCGACTTCGACACCGTGGGTACGCTTGAGGATGTCGATCTTGATATCGAGATGTAACTCACCCATGCCTTTGAGGATAGTCTCACCGGAGTCCTGATCGGTCTCGACGCGGAAAGACGGGTCTTCCTGGATCATCTTGCCGATAGCGATACCCAGTTTCTCGGATGCGCCCTTGTCTTTCGGAGCGACCGCGATAGAGATGACGGGATCAGGGAACACCATCGGTTCCAGTGTCGCAGGATGTTTCGGATCACACAGTGTGTGACCGGTCTGTACATTCTTCATGCCTACGACGGCGACGATATCGCCTGCCTGTGCACTGTCGAGTTCGATGCGTTCGTCTGCATGCATCTCCACGATACGACCGATACGTTCCGTCTTGCCGGTGAAGGTGTTGAGTACGGTATCCCCTTTGTTCAGCGTACCCGAGTAGATGCGGATGAAGGTCAGTGCGCCGAAACGGTCATCCATGATCTTGAATGCCAGTGCGCGAAGTGGTCTTTCAGGATCGACGATAGCAAATTCGCCGGTTTCTTCACCTTCTTCATCGGTCTCAGGCTGAGGTTTGACTTCAGTCGGATCAGGCAGGAAATCGACCACGGCATCCAGTACGTTCTGCACGCCTTTGTTCTTGAAAGCTGAACCACAGAAAGTCGGGAAAAAGTCGAGCTTGATCGTGCCCTGACGGATGCAGCGTTTGACATCGTCGATGGCAGGTTCTTCGCCATCCAGATATTTTTCCATCAACTCATCGTCTTGCTCGACAGCCATCTCGATCAGTTTCTCACGCCATTCTTCGACTGCGTCAGCCATATCGGCAGGCGGTTCTTCTATCTTGTAATTTTCGGGCAGACCGGAATCATCCCATATCCAGGCTTTACGGCTTAGCAGGTCGACCACGCCGGTGAAGTTGTCTTCGATACCGATAGGCAGCACCATGACCAGCGGGTTGGCACCCAGTACATCTTCGACCTGTTTGACCACACGGTAGAAATCAGCACCCATACGGTCGAGCTTGTTGACGAAGATGACGCGGGCGACTTCAGATTCATCAGCATAACGCCAGTTGGTCTCGGATTGCGGTTCGACACCACCTGAACCACAGAATACACCGACGCCGCCGTCGAGTACTTTGAGCGAGCGATACACTTCGATGGTGAAATCGACGTGTCCCGGTGTGTCGATGATGTTCATGCGGTGGCCATTCCACTCACAGCTGGTAGCAGCAGACTGAATAGTAATACCGCGCTCTGCTTCTTGTTCCATGAAGTCAGTCGTGGCTTCGCCATCATGCACCTCACCGGTCTTATGGATTTTACCGGTCAGCTTCAGAATACGCTCAGTGGTCGTAGTCTTGCCGGCGTCAACGTGGGCGAAGATGCCGATGTTGCGATATTTGGATAAGTCAGTCATTGTTCCGTACTCTAAAAATAATAATAATTGGTTGCTCAGCAGACGCTGAAAATTGCGAGCGCGAATTATATAACAGAATCGGGTTGGAATTATCCCTGATTACATGTATTTACCTGTAAAGATTGAATTTTTTGCAGATCGACCTGAAAGTGCCGATATCGTCACCGTAGCTATGCACTGAATCAGTGGATTCGATAAAAAATAAATAAAAATCAAATACATACAGATAGTGGGTTTGCAAGCAGCCCGGTTTTGATTAGGCTGACGCGCAAAATTCATGACCATCGGGGAGCAAAATGTCAGCAAATACACTCACATCAGATACCAGCGCAGTCTGGGACAACCATATTACCGTACCGGACACACCGGCTGGATTCACCGTGCGCACCACCTGCCCGGGCAATGAAGACGGTTGCGAAGTCATGCTGGAACAGTGGCAGGCCGGTAGTGCCGAGCCACCTCATTCGCATCCGGGGGATGATATGACAGTGGTCATAGAGGGCAAGATGGCGATCCAGTTTTTCACCCGGGGCGAGAACGGGCTGGAAGCTGACGGAGAGCCGGTCATACTCAACAAAGGTGAAACCGGCTATATCAAGGCAGGTGCCATCCACGATGCCAAATATCTGGAAGACTGCAAACTTGTCTATGTGCACGACAAGGCGTTCTGTTTTAACGCAGAGTAAAGAAGGTGGTGTGCAGATTAGATAAACCTGAATATTCACCGCAGAGACGCGGAGTTCGCAGAGAAAAGCTGTTTTAGTCTTTTACTCCGCGTCCTCTGCGCCTCCGCGGTGAACAGCTTTAGATTGTTTTTCATAAAAATATTTCAGGCTTAAGATTTATCCTGTTGGTATATCCATAGGAAACTCTGATTTATTCAGAGCATCCCTATAT
>WFUQ01000172.1 GCA_015484935.1 Gammaproteobacteria bacterium | reverse complement strand
GTGTATAAGAGACAGCTAATATTGAGCTAAGTATTTCGTGACAGACAGATTCTGTCTACCCCTTGACCTGCTACCGATTGATTTATATGATGTGCGCCTTCAACACGCGGATGGTATTTAGCACAAGGAGTTTGCTGTCATGGAAGAGTCAGTTGCCCGTTTCCGGGACAGATATATCAAAAAAACAATTTCTTATGGTATTCCAGAGGAGACTCGCCGCTGGTACATTAAACATGCTGAGGCGTTCATTACATCTCACCCTGATATTCGATTGCAATCGATCAGTAGTCGGCATGTTGATGTGTATCTCGATGAGTTAGCCAGAAATCCTGCATGTCAGGATTGGCAGTTTAAGCATGTTGTAGATGCTTTGAGAATTCTGTTCGTCGACATCGTTAAAGCGGGTTGGGCACTTTCTTATCAGTGGGAGGAGTGGCGTGCTTCGGAGTCGGTTCGGTTGCCATCACAAACCACTATGGATAGATTGATTTCTCAATGTATCCACCAGTTTGATGAGTTATTCAATCGTCTGTCAGATGAGATACGCGTGCGTCATTTTTCTATGCGCACTGAGCAGGCGTACTGTGACTGGGCGGCTCGTTTTATTCTGTTTTCCAACGTCAGTACTGTCGATGAGCTGGGTGCACATCACATCGCGCCTTTTCTTGAGTATCTTGCAGTGCAACGTAATGTGGCTGTCAGTACGCAGAGGCATGCTTTGAATGCGCTGCTATTCTTTTTCCGACACGTGTTGAAGATTCCAATCGAAGAGACGATTGATTTCGTGCCTGCGAAGAAATCAGCGCGTCTTCCGGTAGAGTTTCTTTAGTTATGGGCGAATGGTTGTGCGTGACGATAAAGTGAACAGGGGAGGTCGCGGTGTGAGAAGTCCATCAGGTGCCAGCTTTTTCTGACAGTTCCGACAGTACCCCCCCTGACGGTTTGTTGACGACTTGCGTATCTGTGAGAAACCAATCACCCGGTATTGCGCATACCTGCTGCGATGGCGTTGATGCTGCGCAGTAAAGGATCAAGCCACACGTCTCTTTCTTCTTCGCTGAGTGATTCGTCGCGATAGCGCTTGAGTAACATAATCTGGATATGATTGAGCGGGTCCAGATACGGGTCGCGACGCATGAGTGATAATGCCAGTGGTGGTATGTCGTCGAGCAGGGTGTTCATCTCGGCGATCTTCAGTGTCATGTCTTTGGTTTTGTCGTGCTCGCTTTTTACTTTGGCGAATACGCGGTCGCGGGTATCGGCAGACAGGCATAGCTCGGCATATTCCTTTGCGGTGATGATGTCGGCTTTATAGAGTGCCATCTCGGTGTTGCTCAGCAGTGCGCGGAAGTACGGCCACTCGTTATAAAGGTGTTGCAGGGTCTCGAGTCTTTCCTGTTTGCCATCTACCCATTGTTCTAATGCGCTACCGATGCCATACCATGCGGGCAGGGTGTGTCTTGCCTGCGCCCAGCCGAATACCCAGCCGATGGCACGTACCGATGATTTGGAGCGGTCGCCGGTTTTACGGTGTGAGGGGCGTGAGCCGATGTTCATCAGACCGATCTCGCTGATGGGTGTGGCTTCGTAGAAGTAATCGAGAAAACCTTCGGTGTTTTCGGTCAGGTCTCGATAGCTGCTCTCACCGTACGCCATGATCTCGCGCATGATCTGCATGCGTTCCGGTGTGGTGGTGCGCTCGCCCGGCAATACCTGATAGCGGCTCGCCAGCATCAGGCCGGTGACACCGAGGGTCAATTCATAGACGGCGGTTTCCGGGTTACTGTATTTGTTCGACAGTACTTCACCCTGTTCGGTGAATTTGATCTGACCGTGCACGGTGCCTTCGGGCTGTGCCAGGATGGATTCGTGGGTAGGGCCGCCACCTCGACCGATGGTGCCACCACGACCGTGGAACAGTCGGCAGTCCACGCCGCATTTGTCGGCGAGGTCGATGACCTGTTGCTGGGCTTCGAATAACTGCCATGAAGAAGCGAGTATGCCGCCGTCTTTGCAGGAGTCGGAATAGCCCAGCATGACTTCCTGTTGGTTGCCGGAAGCTTCGAGCAGAGCGCGGTAGATGTCGTCATCGAATAAGGCCGACAGCACGACCTCGATATGATTGAGATCTTCGATGGTTTCGAATAGCGGCGAGATGCGGATGTTGCAGAACCAGCCGTCGTCTTTTCTGCCAGCCAGTCCGACCAGTGTCGCCAGCCACATGACTTCCATGATGTGGCTCGCCTGATGGGTCATGGAGATGGCGTATTCACCGAATGCGCGCGGGCTGATCTCATGGTACATGCTCGCCATGGTCTCGAACACCTGCATGGTTTCCTGATGCGGTTCGCTGAGTCTGTCGAAGTCCAGTCTGAAATCCGGGTCTGGTTTATCGATAAGTTTCGATAACAGTTGCAGGCGTTCGGCATCGTTCAGCTTGTGGTAATCCGGTGCGCCTTTGACCTGTTGCAATATCTCGGCGACAGCATCGCTGTGGCGTGTCGATTCCTGACGGATATCCAGATGCATGAGATAGAAGCCGAATGACTCGACCAGTCTGATCAGGTCTTTCAGTACCAGGTCGGCAACCGCGTGGTCGTTGTGGCTGCGTAGTGAATCGCTCAACAGGTGCAGGTCGCGCAGGAAACCGGTTTCGCAATCATAGGTATATCTGTAGCGATCAGGGTCTATCTCGTCACCGCGTATCAGGGCGCGGGTTCGGTCCAGATTCTGTTGCAGACGATGGCGCATGAACGCGACCTTGCGACGATAGGGTGCAGAGTTGTATACCGTCGGTTTGGTGGTGAACACGTCGAAGCGCATGTTCTCGTCTTCGCGCAGGCTGTCCATGAACGCTTTGCTGGGTGTGCACAGCTGGTCGGAGTGGGTCAGTTGGGTGAAGATGTCGGTGAGACGACGCACATATTCTTCCAGCACGACCTGTGATTGCAGTCGCAGAGCGAGTTTGGTGGTTTCCGGTTTGACGTTGGGGTTGCCATCGCGGTCGCCGCCTATCCATGAACCGAAGTGCAGGAAGCTGGGTACGGTGATGGTTTTACCGGGATAATGATCGGCGATACGTTTTTCCAGATTGGAATAGATCACCGGCACGGCCTGAAACAGGCTCTGTTTGAAATAGTACAGCCCGTTCTTGATCTCGTCGCGTACCTGCGGTTTGGTATCGCGTACTTCGTCGGTGCGCCACAATATCTGTATCTGGGTTTCCAGTTCGTCGATCAGGGCCTGTTTTTCGTCTTTGTACAAGCGCGAGTCGTTGAGTTTCTCGTTGGTCAGAAAGATGCGACGCAGTGCGTGCATGATGCTACGGCGTTTGGCTTCGGTGGGATGCGCGGTGATCACCGGAATATAGGCCAGTTTGTTCAACAGTGTCTGTAACTGCGCCGCACTCAGGTCCAGCTCGGCCAGTTCGGTCAGGGCGGAATCGAACGAACCACGCCACAGTCCTTCCTTGCCCAGTTTGCGCATACTCTTCCTGCGTTGCTGTAGCTGCGAGGCCTCCTCTGCGGTATTGACCAGACTGAAGTAGGTGCTGAAACCACGTATCACCTGAGTGAGGGTGGCGGCATCCAGACTTTCGATGAATGCCATCAGGCGGGCACGTTTGGCCGGGTTCTCTTTTTTGTGCAGGCTGATGAATCCGGTTCTCAATTTCTCGACTGCGTCGTATACTTCCGCTCCGGCGTTGTGCAGCAGCACATTGCCGAGCAATTGGCCGAACAACTTGACGCGTGAGCGTAGCTTCTTGTCATCACTGACGGAGATGGGTAAACCGGCAGACGTGCCGCTTGCGGTTCTGGATTCTTGGCTGGACGGGACCATACAACTCTACGGGTTGGAAAAAGCGCGTCATTATAGCCCATAGGGCGTTTTTCGGCACCCTGACCGACGATGGGGTCGGAACGGGCTTGTCCGGGTCGATACGCTGGTCAAATCCGAATAATCAGCTAGGCTTTCTGTTTAGAAGAATAAAATCGATCCATTATGTCCGATCTGACTGAATCCCCGGCCTGGCGCGAGTTACAGGCACACTTTGCCGAGTTGAAAGACCTGCATATGCGCGACCTGTTCGAGCAGGATGCGCAGCGTTTCAGTAAATTCAGTACCCGTATGGGCGATATCCTGCTGGATTTCTCCAAAAATCGCATCACCGATGAAACATTCGATTTGCTGCTGAAGCTGGCCAAAGATGCCGATGTCGAGCACTGGCGCGACCAGATGTTCGACGGCGAGCCGATCAATATCTCCGAGTTCCGTCCGGCACTGCACACCGCACTGCGTAATCGCAGCAATACCCCGGTGATGGTCGATGGCGAAAATGTGATGCCGAAAGTGAACCGGGTGCTGGAACAGATACGCTATTTTTCCGAGCGGGTACGTGGCGGGCATTATCGCGGTTACAGCGGTCATCTGATCACCGATGTGGTGAATATCGGTATCGGTGGTTCTGATCTGGGGCCGCATGTGGTGTGTGATGCGATGAAGCCGTATGCCCAGCGCGGCATGGAAGTACACTTTGTATCCAATGTCGATCCGACCCATCTCACCGAGATCCTGAAAGGGGTGAAACCCGAGTCCTGTCTGTTCATCATCTCCTCCAAGTCGTTCACCACGCAGGAAACGATGATGAATGCGCACAGTGCGCGTGACTGGTTCATACGAGAGACCGGCAACAAAAAAGCCGTGGCGAAACATTTTGTCGCAGTGACCACCAACCAGCAGGTGGCGGCCGATTTCGGTATCCTGCCGGAAAACATGTTCGAGTTCTGGGACTGGGTCGGTGGACGTTACTCCTTATGGTCGGCGATAGGGTTGCCTATCGTGCTGTATCTCGGCATGGATCGTTTCGAAGAGATGCTGGAAGGCGCGCATGAGATGGATCTGCATTTCAGGAATACGCCGCTGGAAAAAAACATCCCGGTCATCCTGGCCTTACTCGGCATCTGGTATAACAACTTCTTCGATGCACAGAGCCATGCCATCATGGCGTACAACCAGTACCTGCGAAGGCTGCCTGCACATCTGCAACAGCTGGATATGGAGAGTAACGGCAAGACCATCAACCGTAACGGTGAGCGTGTCGATTACCTGACCGGTCCGATCATCTGGGGTGAGACCGGCAGTAACTGTCAGCATGCGTTCTTCCAGTTGATGCATCAGGGTACCAAACCGGTACCGGCTGATTTTCTGATCCCGGCGAAATCCAAGAACCCGTTAGGCAATCAACATTGTGTGTTGTTATCCAACTTCTTTGCCCAGACCCGCGCCCTGATGATGGGCAAGACGGCTGAAGAAGCGACCGCAGAACTCAAAGCCGACGGCATGGACGATGAACAGATAAAAGAAGTATTGCCACACAAGATATTCGAAGGTAACAAACCGACCAATTCCATCCTGTTCGAAAAACTGAATCCGAGAACCATGGGTTCATTACTGGCGATGTACGAACATAAAGTGTTCGTACAAGGTGTGATATGGAATATCAATTCGTTCGATCAGTGGGGTGTCGAATACGGCAAAGTGCTGGCAGATGACATCATGCACGAACTCAAAACCCGCGAACACGTGGACGCGTATGATGTCTCGACCAATGAACTGATCAACTATTGTATGAAGTTGAAGTTTACGGATTAGAGATAAAGCTGTTCACCGCAGATGCAGCGATCATCTTGCAGTTGTAGCCAGCTCAAATCTGTATGCTGAATGGCAGGAGACACAGTTTTCAACAGTGTATCTAACTGTGAAAGTGTATGCTCACGATCACCTAACTGTTCTGTATCTAGTGCTAATTCATCAAATTTATGCATGCGTATCAAAGCCCGATTTTTTAAAAGTCAGAGGAAACTTGCCGATAAGTGAACCGGTAACAGCCACCTGTGCATCGTGCCCGGACACTGCGTGCAGTGCATGCTATCAGTGTGAGATACTCTGTAAAAACACTCGCATTTCAGATAGCATCAGATTCCTTTCATCACTGTTCAACTATATGGTGACCCAGCCATCGTCTGCTACGATAATGTTCCCCTGAGCAATAAATTTGTATGCGATGCTAATAACCGGTATCAGTAAAATTATGATAGAACAGCAGGTTTTATACATTATCTTATTCAGTGAGTGTGCAACAGTAATGTATTGTGCTGATGAGCTTATTCGAGTCGTGCTTTGGTTGCGAGAAAATTCCGAAACACGGTTTGAGACATTGAGACCAATGCTTGGTGCAGGTGACAAAATCGGTGTTGCTGATGTATGACTGCGATGCATACGTGATTGGGTTTGATGGCGACAAATAATAAATGAAGGCATTTGAATGAAGCGGGGATGTCAGTAAAAACCTGAGATAAAACGTCCGCTTTCCAGAAAAACGCTGGACTCCATTTCTATTTGTTACTTGTTCTACGTGCCCTGTGGTTAGGTAAGTGATTGTTTTATCAGGATAACTATTTCATTGACAGGGAATACCCTTATATGTATGCTATAAGAACCTTACTTAAGTAAGGTTGAGTGGTCCTGGTTTGTCGCTGGGCGATGATAATCAAAATGCATCTCGTGGTGCAGTCATACAGGGGTTGGATAAATGAAATATAAAAGTATTCTGGTGTTATCTATAACATCAATGATGGTAACGAACGGTGTGGTGTTTGCGAGCAAAGGAAGCAAACATGAAGATGATCGCAGGCACTCAAAGTGGCTGCCAGCCCCCGTTAGTGATGCTGATTTTCGTTCATCATCAAAGGAAAAGGTGGAACTGGGTAAGAACTTGATGTTCGATAAAATACTCAGTGGTAACGAAAATATTTCCTGTGGTACTTGCCATCACACGCTGACCGATACCGGTGATGGTCTTTCGCTACCAGTCGGAGAAGGAGGTGTTGGACTAGGGGTTGCTCGTAGTACGGGCAATGGTGCAGATGCAATTCATGAGCGTGTCCCGAGAAATGCGCCACCGGTGTTCAATCTCGGAGCGCATGCTTTCACTGTTTTGTTCCACGATGGTCGGGTAGAGGTTAATTCAAATTTCCCGAGTGGCTGTAAGACACCTGCAGGGATGGACCTGCCGGGCAATCTTGAAAATGTACTTGCATGTCAGGCGATGTTCCCGGTAACTTCAGCAACAGAAATGGCTGGTCAGCCCGGTGAGAATTCTATTGCTGATGCAACCAGCGTTGGAAATATTGCGGGCCCAGGTGGTGTCTGGGAGCAACTGGCACAGCGTTTACAGGCCATACCGGAATATGTAGAGATGTTTAAAGCTGCTTTCCCGGGTGATGTCATGGATGCATCTGATATCAGCTATGCCCATGCCGCCAATGCTATCTCGGCATTCGAAAGTGTCAACTGGAGGGCAGACAACAGTTCCTTCGACAGATATTTGCGTGGTGACAAGAAAGCGATGAGTAAAAATGCCAGAAAAGGTATGAAACTGTTCTACAAGGGGGATGGTGAAGGTAACAGTTGTGCCAGTTGTCATAGCGGCCCATTCCAGACTGACAGCAGTTTTCACGCAATTGCTATGCCGCAGATTGGTGCTGGTCGTGGCAGTAACAGCCCGGGCAACACAGGAGGTCATGAGGATTTTGGTCGTGAACAGGTGACCGGTGATCCAAATGACACGCTTAAATTCCGTACACCGTCACTCAGGAATGTTGCATTAACTGCACCGTACGGGCACAGCGGCGCGTACGATACATTACGTGCAATTGTTGAGCACCATATAGATAGTGTTAACTCGTTATATAACTATGATAAGTCACAGGCTGTACTGATTTCTCGTGCAGACCTCGATGCACAGGATTTTATAACGATGAATGATCCTGGTCGTGTCGATTACATTGCAGCGCACAATGAGCTGGCTCCAATGGGTTACGATGATGAAGATGTTGACCGCATCATTGATTTTCTCAATGCATTGACAGACCCATCCAGCATAGACTTGCGGAGTGATCTGCCAAGACGTGTGCCAAGTGGATTGCCAATGTTTGACTAGATAACCGGCATTGTTTTTATTGGACGCGAAGCCGGCCCTGGTGACAGGGTCGGCTTTTTTGTTGGTGATGAACAGAAATATGCAAACCGGGTGCTTGGTTAGCAGATTGATACTAATTGCTCGAGTGTGTCAGTAAAATATGACAATGGGCGCAGAACCAGTGTTCGAACACAACCGTATCGCTTCACACAAAGCAGCTCTTGATATACACAGCAGGAGCGTAATCAAGTTGAATACAATGATGAGTGTACTTCAAATGTGTTTGTGGCCATCGATAATGGTGCGTAACAAGCGATCAGCGAAGCGTTCTTGCTTTCCAGATGTAGTAGAGCAGGGGGATTATCAGCATAGAGACCATCGGTGCAGTCACCATGCCGCCGATCAGCGGAAGTGCAATCGGTCGCATCACCTCCAGTCCTGCTCCTGAACCCAGCATAATCGGCAGCAAGCCACCAACGATGACAGCAATGGTCATGGATTTGGGGCGGGCGCGTTG
>WFUQ01000171.1 GCA_015484935.1 Gammaproteobacteria bacterium | reverse complement strand
TCTGACCGAGCTACTCGGCGCCAGCGGACTCACGACTCTCGAAGAACTGAGACCCCGTCATATCAACCGACGGGTCAACGGCACCCAGATCGCCAACTATGCAGAGCTGTATCCGGTCATCGATTCCTGCTGTCTGCTGGGTTGCGACAACCTGCCTGACGACTGGAAGGCCGACTGGGAACAGGCATCAGCCGAAAGCTGGTAACCAGACCGCGTCCAGAATCAGAAAACCCTTATTTTCTAATAAGTTCCTGCCCTAGCTTCAATAGGGAAATTCCCTATATCTCCCCCTGCGCGCTGGCTTTACCATTTTCTCCACATTACTAACCTCGCCCTCCTGCCGTCATCGACGATCAGGATGACGAACAACGGAGATAAAAATGAAACACAAACTATTTACAGGTGGTAAAACCCTGTTATCTGTCGCGATGGCGATCAGCACACTGGGCTCGCAGGCACTCGCCTCTGACAGTGTCGTCACCCTGATTGAGATGGGTGACCTTCACGGCACCCTGGTGCCTCATGCCGCACTGATGAAAAACCCTGATGGCAGCGAATATGAAGCTGACAGCGCAGGCGGTCTGGCACGACTTAAAACCGTGGTCGATGGTATCCGGTCAGATAACCCGGAAGCAGTCCTGCTCTCTACCGGTGACCTGACTCACGGCAGCGCTGAAGCGATGTTCACAGTCGGCGATGCCATGATGGTACCGATGAATGCTTTCGGTATCGATGTCTACACCCCGGGCAACTGGGACTTCGGTTATGGCGGTGCAGTGTTCCGTAATCGTTTCACCAGCTTCGGCCCCAAGCCGACTATCCCCGGCAACCTGCGCACGATGACCGGTTATGTCAGTTGTGATGATGTACCTGTCATCGCCGGATTGACCGATGCAGCCAGTGGCTATACCTGTGATGAGATCACGGCGACAGCACCATTCCCGACACCGGCAGGTAAAGGCGTGATCAAAGCCAATTTCACTGCGGTAGCAGCCAATCTCTATAACGCAGCACCACTACCCCCACAAGCGCAAGGGAAACCGGTACTGCCTCCGTTCAAGATGTTGAATCGTAATGGTGTGTCGATCGCTGTCATCGGTATCACAGCATCGATCGTACCCCAACAGGCGGATGCATTTAACATCGGTTTTCGTTTCACTCAGGGTGTACAGGAACTACCCGGTCTGATCGCGAAAGTAAAAAGTCTGGGTGCGGAGCTGATCGTAGTACAGTCCGAACTCGGCCTGTCCCAGAACATCAAGATCGCACAGAGCTTCAAAGATATCGACGTGATGTATTCCGCGCATACTCATGAAGTGACACTGGGCGCATTACTGGTACGGAAAAACAAAGTCGTCCGCACCACACCTGGAGCAGAACTGACACATCGTCAACGTCATATGCTGCGCAAAGGTGCCGCTATCGTCGTCGAGACCAATCGTGATATGTATGTCGGTCGTCTCGATCTGGAGATAGAACACGGTCGAATAGAAGATTTCAACTGGGAAGCGATTCCAGTCGATGAGTCAGTGACACCTGATCCCGCTATGGCACAACTGGTCGCTGCCATGGAAGAAGATTTCATCGCCGGTGAAGACGGTATAGTCAAACGCCATACCTTCCTGCCGGGTGGTTTCCTCAACCCTGCAGTGAAAGGCCTGCAACTGGTCGATGATCTCGATACCATCGTCGGTTATACCGACACCCTGTTGTTACGTCATACCGTTCTTGAAGACACACTCAACAACTTCCTCGCTGATGCCATCCTCAATGTGGCCAATAGTGTACCTGATGTAGCCAATGTCCCCGGTTGGGAAAACGGCGTCGATATCTCCATGGCGAACGGCTTCCGTTTCGGTAATGCCGTTCTGCCGGGTGGTGCGATCACCTTGCGCGACCTGTACACATGGTTCCCGATCGCACCTGCGGTGAACATCGCCGATTTCTCCGGTCAGTCTATCGAGAGCAGCCTGAACACGATCCTGGGTGCGGTGTTCGATCGCAATGTGTTCATGCAACGCGGTGGCTGGTATCTCGGTCTCGCCAATATGGAACAGAAGATCGACCTGAAGAACAGACCGTTCAGCAGTTCCGGTACGCGTATCGTCGAAACCAAGATCGGTGGTGCTCCACTTGATCCGGGCAAGCGTTATGTATTCGCTTCCTGCTATGGTCACGGCAATCCTCTGGATGAAGTCTGTCGTACCGGCGGCGGTGCTAACCACAAGTTCTTCCAGTTGAGTGATGCCGATGATTACACCAGCACCATCACACTGGCTGACCCGGTGAACAGCACAGCTATCATCACCGGCCCTAACGTCAAACAGGTCGCACCTGACAACTTCCTGCATCCTGTACATGCGCTACGTCGTTATCTTGACAGCCTGCCCGGCAGAACGGTGACAGAAGCACAGTTCGGCACTGGTCAGGGTCGACTGACCACAGTCGATTCGACTGTCGCTGGCAATCCGGCTCAGGATTCTGACCTGCAGATCAAGCAGCCAGATAACACTCCTGATCCAACACTGGTTCAACCACCATTCGGTGCTGGCCCGTCGTTCTTCAGTGGTCGCATCGCTAAATAACAATAAACTCACTATCGAGTGACATTTCAGGGGCGGCCAATCGGTCGCCCCTTTTTTATGGAATCTACGATAGTGTGGATCCCGGGCATACAGAACCGACCTGCAATACCGTATACTCTTGTCTACATCTATACTGTCCTGTAGAAATCATGCGATCGTCACAAGCTGCCTGTCAAACCGTAAACCCGATCAGACAACTATTGCCTGTTATCTTTCTGTGCTTCGAACTCCTGTACTCGCCGACCTCACACGCAACAGAAAGACCAGCCTGTAGCGATGCCAGCCCGATCATCTTCGGCGTGCTGCCATTTGTCAGTGCAGAACAACTGGTCACGCAGTTCTCGCCGATCATGCATTATCTGTCCAGCCATCTCCACGTTCCAGTGCGGATAGAGACCGCACCCAACTTCGCCGAGTTCGCCAGACGCACTAATGAAGACAGGCGCTACGACATCCTTTTCACTGCGCCACACTTCTACCCCGGTGCAAGTAGCAAAGCAGGTTATCGTCTGATCGTCAGTGTCGATTCACCCGGCATGTGGGCCGTAGTCGTGGTACCACGAAACAGTACTATAGAAACACTGGATGATCTGTCGGGTAAAAAGCTGGCGACGGTACATCCTGCAGGTCTGGCGACGTTACTGGTAAGAAAGCTCCTGACCGATTCCGGCATCGACCCTGACAGAGATATCACTATGGTGAGCACACCCTCACACAATGCCTCATTGTTATCTTCTTACCATGGCGTTACCGATGCATCGGCTTTGATGTCACCACCTTACAGAGCCGCCGATGCCAAAGTCCGCGATAACATGCGGGTCATCGCAAAGACCGAAAGCACACCGCATATACCGATCAGCGTCAGTCCGGTTATAACCGAACAGTGCGCCACACAGATCACGCAACTGTTATTGGATATGAACTCTACACCTGCCGGTATCGCAGCGCTGCGTCACAACAGTTTCTCAGGGTTCAAGAAAGCCAGCCCTGATGAATACGAACGCATGCGCGAACTATTACCCGTCCGCCCCTGATGTATCGTTCCACTTCACTGCTGCGTTCTCTGCGATTTCGTCTGATAGCGAGCGTGGTCTCTATCGAAGTCATCATGCTCTCTCTGCTGGTCTGGAATAATATCTCCATCATCCAGACGACCCACACTGATCGTCTGAGAGATACTGCAAGCAGCATGATCCAGCAGATCGCCAATACTCTCGGTAGCTACATGGTCGCGGTCGATTATGCGTCACTGGACGACTATCTCAGCAACATCATCAACTACAAGGAGTTGTCCTATATCGTGGTCATCGATCGGGATGGCAATACGGTCACTGCACACGGCAAAGCCTCGCCCAAAGCCAGACCGACTATCGACTCACATCCTGCACAGGTGACTGATGGCGTGTTCGATATCGCAGAAGATATCAAGGTTGCCGGACAACCTATGGGCAGAGTCCTCACCGGCTTCTCCCTGTCGAATATGGAAGATGCGATAAACAAATCCCGCACCCGCGGCATCACCATCGCCAGTATCGAGATCATCCTGACAGTCGTCGCTACTGTTCTCATCGGGCTTGGGTTCACCCGGCGTCTCGGTATGTTATCCAACGCCGCCACCCAGGTCGAGATGGGCAACTACTCTGTCACGTTACCCACGGACACCAATGATGAGGTGGCGACGACGGCAGCCGCTTTCAATCGCATGGTCACTGAAGTCTCCAGCCGGACCCGACAACTCGAGCAGGAAGAGTCTCGCTCGCGAAAACTTCTGGCCGAGAATCGTCAGCTGATACACACCTCTCTGGAGGTGCAGGAGGAAGAACGGAAACACATGGCGCGTGAACTCCACGATGAGCTGGGGCAATGCCTGACTGCGATCCAGGCCGACGCGGAACTCATACGCGACCTGTCTCACGACACCGATAAAAAAATAGAGACCAGTGCTGTCGCCATCATGGATGTTTCTTCACACGTCTACGATGTGGTGCATTCGATGATGCATCGCTTGCGTCCCAGCATACTCGACAACCTCGGCCTGATAGAAGCGCTGAAAGACGAGGTCGATGCATGGTCTGCCAGACACCCGGAAACACGGTGCACATTCGAACAGTCAGGTGAATTACTCGACCTCGGTGAACGCACCAACATCACGCTCTACCGTGTCGTTCAGGAATGCCTGACCAACATCTCCAAACATGCCAACTCGAATGAGGTGATTATCGCCCTGCATAATGATGGCCGGGTATTGACCCTCAGTATCGACGATGACGGTGTCGGAGTCGATCTCGACACACGACTCTCCGGGCTGGGTCTCATCGGCATGAGAGAACGCGCCGATGCGATCGGTGGCCACTTCGAGATAAACTCTGCTCCCGACAAGGGTATGCACATCCGCCTGACTATCGAACAGATGGCAAAGACAGAACATCATGAATGAGACAGACAACATCAGTGTATTACTGGTAGACGACCATGAAGTCGTGCGCGCAGGTTACAGTCGCCTGCTCGAAGCCACTTCGGGTATTTCCGTCATCGCAGAAGCGAGTGATGGCGAATCTGCGTATCAGGTATTTTTCGAACACATGCCGGATGTCCTGGTGATGGATCTCTCCATGCCAGGCATGGGCGGTCTGGAAGCCAGTCGTCGCATACTCGCAAAAGACAGTAGCGCTAAGATACTGGTGTTCAGTGTCTATGAGAACGAGGTCTTTCTGACGCGTGCACTCGATATGGGTGTGTTGGGTTACATCTCGAAACGCAGTGCTTCGCAGGTGATGATCGAAGCAGTACGACAGGTGGCGACCGGGACGGTCTATGTCGGTCAGGAACTGATGCCCTATCTGGTCAAATCACGATCTTCCACCGAGAGTGATCCACTGTCTGAACTATCGCCGCGTGAGTTCGAAGTCTTCCTGTTACTGGCCGACAGCAAAAGTGTCAACGATATCGCAGAACTGTTGAACCTCAGCCCGAAGACCGTCGGACATCACACCACCAGCATCAAAAACAAACTGGGCGTATCGGA
>WFUQ01000170.1 GCA_015484935.1 Gammaproteobacteria bacterium | reverse complement strand
CGGTTACCGTTGAGGTGCACTTTGCCGCCATTGACCGCTTCGGTAGCAAGCGGGCGGGTCTTGAAAAAGCGGGCAGCCCATAACCACTTATCCAATCTGATAGACTCTGTCTTACTGTTAGTCATAGTTGTCAATATGCGTCTGTCTTTTCGTCCGACTATTTTGCTGTTATGTTTTAGTGTGCTGCCTGTAACACACGCTGAAAACTCGTTCGATTACGAGTTCGACCCATATTACAGCAATGCCGGTTATTTCATCAGCCTGACCGACCAACCTATTCCGGAAGTGGTGGCAGACAATGAAGCGAAGATCTATGAACAGCTTATCGACAGCGCGCTGACCACACCGCGTTTTTTTCTGGTCGAGGCCAGTGTCAATCCATTGCCATTGCTGGGTGTCTATATCAAACGCAACCACCCGGATAGATACGACAGCGCCGAGATACGCGGCAATATCAATCTGGTACAGGCGCTGACCGAGGGCTTTGAAGAACCATACGCTTTGTCGTTCTTTCTCGGTAGCGTGGTGCAGTTCGTCCAACCCGGTGAGACAGTGAAATCCAAAAACAAGGGGTATAGCGGTTATCTGCTCAGTATCGGTTCACGGCATATCGTCAACAATGTGTTGATCGACGATAACTGGTATGAAGTGGAATGGAAGATAAAAGGCGATCAGGATTTCAATAATAAAACGCTCAGCTGGAGTCTGCGTGTCGGTGCCAAGATACACCAGAATATCAATATCGCTGACACCATTATCTTCGGCATCCGTCGCAATCATCTCGATTCCGCTTCTGACCAGATCGCCTGGTTCGACAACAGCGATATCGATTACAAGATATCACTCAACAAGGACGATTATACGGTGGTGCAGCAGAGTCTGTTCATCAACAAGAAGTGGCCGGTACCGGTCGCGGCTAAAACCGCTTTTGAGCTGGGCGTGGGTTTCATCATCGAAAAGAACAAATACACCGGTGCGTTACAGACTCAGGCAGATGATTTCCGTCTGATCATCCGGCCCAGTTTCGTTTTCTGACAGGCTGTTATAACACTGCGAGCAATGCGACCGCACCGAGCAACCACCACCAGTAACTGCTCTCCTCTTCCGTCGGCTGTGATCCATCTTCTGTCACGATCACCTTGTCAGCGATGACTTTATCGACCGGTGCTTTATCCGGTAACGGGATGTAGACGGTATCGCCTTTGGCGACCGAAGTACTGGCTGCTGAATTATGCACGTCGACCAGACCTTTTATCACTTTCAGATACAGTCCGTCATCCGCCGTATCGATGCTGCCATCGCAACCTTTCGACTGGAACACACGTAATGCATATTCAGTACCGCGCACACCGACACTGGCGACCGGTGTCTTCAATTCGTAAACATCTTCAGACCATCTACCTATCTCACCCGTCACCTTGCGCAGGCTGCCCTGCAACAGGTTCAATACACTCTTGCGTGATGTCGTCTTCAGATCATAGTTTTCGATCACCATGATGCTGAAACAGCGCAGATCGAGCAGTGCGTTATCGATCATACGCAGCCGCAGAAATCCGTCTTCGCCGGTTATCAATTTATCTCCCAGATAGACACCATTGCCCGCAGTCAGTTTGCGTGAGATTTTATCCTTACCCACTGCGATAGCACGGCCGCGTGTCGCGATCACTTCACCGACCTGTTTTTTCGCGCGTGGATAAGCGGGCGTGGGTTTCAGCACATTGCGTACCGGCAGGGTCAAGCGCACACCGGCTTTCATACGGGTCTCATCTGCATCGATGAAAGCGTGCGGATTCAGCCTGACGATATCCGTTCTTAACCGTGGCCATTCTATCTTGCGCTCGGGATACAGCCGACGCACGATGTTGTGCAGAGTCTGACCGGGCTGCACATATAGATACCGTATCCCCGTATCGAAGTCCCCGGCTGTCTCTGCTACTGCGGGTGACAACATCAGCTGAGACAAGGACAGCAGTAATACTGAACAGAGGAACTTTGCCTGCAGGCTTCTCAATAATGACATGCGCACAAGTATAGACTGTAGCCGCAATTTTGGTAGTGCCGAAATCGTGACTACGGCATGCTCTTTTAGAATGAGACCAGATAGATGAACTTGATGGTGAACCGCGTTGCCGGGTGCAACGATTGCACCCGGCACGACTGCTTATGCGCCCAGCAGTCGATTGACGCGTTTGACAAACTCAGCGGAATCTTCCGGCATCTCACCTGCGGCTAACTGCGCCTGCTCGAACATCAGGGTCGCCCAGTCACTGAATTCGTCACCCTTCATATCCTGCAGCTTTTTGATTAGTGCATGCTCGGGGTTTATCTCCAGCACCGGTTGCGCCTTAGGTGCATATTGTCCGGCCGCTTCGAGTATCTGCTGCATCTGGGCACTCATATCAGTCTCATTCAGAACCAGACACGACGGTGAATCGGTCAGACGTTTGGAGATGCGGACTTCACTGACTTTGCCGTCGAGTAATGTCTTCATCTCGGTGATGACTTTTTCGTAATCTTTTACCAGCTCATCCTTATCATCTTTCCCGGCTTCATCGTCCAGATCAAGATCACCACGTGCGACCGACTGTAGTTGCTTTTCATCGAACTCGGTCAGGTGTGATACCAGCCATTCATCGACGCGGTCACTGAGCAACAATACTTCGATACCTTTCTTCTTGAAGACTTCGAGGTGCGGGCTGTTCCTGGCTGCGGTATAACTATCGGCTGTGATGTAATAGATCTTGTCCTGACCTTCCTGCATGCGCCCGATGTAGTCTTCCAGCGAAACAGACTGATCATCACTGTCGTTCGCGGTAGAGGCGAAACGTAACAGCTTGGCGACACGCTCTTTATTGGCATAGTCTTCTATCGGGCCTTCCTTCATGACCTGTCCGAAGGTCTTCCAGAATTCCTTGTATTCATCCGGCTTGTTCCTGGCCATGGTTTCCAGCAGTCCAAGGATCTTCTTCACCGATGCTCCGCGGATGCGGTCGATGACTTTGTTCTTCTGCAATATCTCACGTGAGACGTTCAACGGTAAGTCATCGGAATCGATAACGCCTTTGACGAAACGCAGATAGTTCGGCATCAGATGCTCTGAGTCATCCATGATGAAGATGCGCTTCACATACAGCTTCACACCACGTTTATGGTCGCGGTCGTACAGGTCGAAAGGCGCTTTTTTGGGGATATACAACAACGAGGTATAACTCTGGTTGCCCTCGACCTTGTTGTGCGTCCAGCTGAGTGGATCTTCGAAATCCATGCTGATGTGTTTGTAGAATTCGTTGTATTCTTCGTCGCTGATCTCTTTACGGTCACGCGCCCACAGTGCAGCGGCAGTGTTGACTCGCTCCAGTTCGACCTCCTTCTTCTCAGCTTTATCTTCGTCTTCATCTTTTCTGTCAGCAAAGTCGACTTTCTCCATCATCACAGGCAGTGAGATGTGATCGGAATATTGCTTGATGATATTGCGCAGACGGAAGTTATCGCAGAACTCCAGCTCGTCGTCTTTCAGATGCAATGTCACCACGGTGCCACGAGAATCCTTGCTGGCATTCTCCAGTGTGAAACTGCCCTGGCCGTCTGATTCCCACAATACGGCTTCGTCACTGCCGGCACGTCGGGTCAACACGGTGACGTTATCGGCAACGATAAAACTGGAATAGAAACCGACTCCGAACTGACCGATCATCTGCGAATCTTTCGCCTGATCGCCGGTCATCTTTTCCAGAAACTTGCGGGTTCCGGAGCTGGCGATGGTGCCGATGTTGTCGATCACTTCCTGACGCGACATACCGATTCCGTTATCACTCACGGTGACGGTTTTGGCTTCTTTATCGAAGCTGACCTGTATCTGCAACTCGCTGTCACCACCGTAGAGACTGTCGTCTTTCAGCGCTTCGAAACGTAATTTGTCACAGGCATCCGATGCATTGGAGATCAGCTCCCGTAAAAATATCTCTTTGTTCGAATACAGGGAATGCGTCATCAGATGCAGGATCTGACGTGCTTCGGTCTGGAATTCCATGGTTTCTTTAGCAGCTTCTACGCTCATCGAGTCTTACTCCGCCTTGCTTGGTAATTTGATAAAAAAGATGGCTATCTATATAAGGGCTGAATGCAGACTTTTCAAGCGTAAAATTTCTGTGCGCTGTAAATTTAGCTTTTTTTACGCAACATCATCGCTAAGTTACTGTCGTATATAGAAATAGTTGCAAGAGGGTTTTGCCATGCTGCTCCTCAAGCAGACACTAGCGGGTATTTTGGCATTATTATGGATCACTTCGAATGTGTACGCCCAAGCGGGTCAAAGCACAGCTGAAACATACCTTGTCGAAAAAGAAAATAGCGGCTGGGCGTTCTACCTCGATAATGATGCCCTGATCTCAGGCAGCCCCGACCGTGATTATACCGGTGGCTTCGGCATGACGCTCTCCGGAGGTCGAGCCACAGACTATCTGTTGTCCGTCGATGGCCTGCGGACTTATCTGGATGCCTTCTTTCAGACAGACCGTCTCTACAATAATGAACCGTATTTCAAATTGCACAGCTTCGAGTTTGGCATCACGCTGTTCACCCCCAATGACCAGAGCAGTGACCTGCCCCTTTTCAATGATCATCCCTATGCGAATCTGGTTTTTGTAGCAAATTCTGAACAGACGATATTACCGGTTTCTAGGCTGGCCTATCAATCCACACTCACACTTGGCATACTTGGTCTTACTGTCGGTGAACGACTGCAAGCAGCCATGCACAGGTTCATCGATGCAGAGAAACCACGCGGCTGGGACAACCAGATTTCTGACGGTGGTGAACTAACCGCGAAATATACTCTCTCGGTACAGAAGACACTGTACCAGCAACAGCTGAGCGATCACCTTTCACAGGAATTCAAAACCAGCGCGGAAAGCAATATCGGTTACAGCACAGATATCGCAATCGGTTTTAACTGGCGCATGGGAAATATAGACAGTCCATGGTGGAGCTTCAACCCTCATCAGGCTGAATACATTAATCTGGGTAATCCGGTCACCAGAGCCAGACACGATGGAAGTAATTCGGAACTCTACATGTGGTTAGGTGGCACACTGAAATACCGTTTCTACAACTCCATCCTGCAAGGACAGTTTAGAGACAGTGCGGTCACCTTTACCAATAATCAACTGGAACATCTCATCGCTGAAGTATGGATAGGTGTAACCAGTGAGTTTGCAAGAAACTATCATGCCAGTCTGTTCTACCGTGCCAGAACATCTGAAATTAAAAGCACTAACGCACGCGATCCTCGCTGGGGTGGAATCATACTGACACGCTCTTATTAATACCGGCTTCCCCGTTCATGGCAGAGTTAATTTTTTCGTGTCCGCTATCTT
>WFUQ01000169.1 GCA_015484935.1 Gammaproteobacteria bacterium | reverse complement strand
GTATAACATCTCTTAAACCATTTAGCACAAAGGGTTTAGACAAAAAGTCATCCATACCAGCCAAATGGCATTTTTCAGAGTCCGTGGTCATGGCATTGGCAGTCAGCGCGATGATGGGAACCGGGTTGTCGGCTTTCACGTCCCGTTCGATCTCACGTATCCTGCGAGCGGCTTCATAACCATCCATCACCGGCATCTGACAATCCATGAATATCAGGTCGTATTCCTGTTGTTTGACCGCCTCGACAGCCATTTGACCGTTAGCGACGATATCCACCTGATAACCCAGAATCTCCAGCATCTCGGTAGCGACTTCCTGGTTGAGTTCATTGTCTTCTGCCAGCAAGACTCGCCTGGACTCATTATCATCAGCGCTACTCGTTTGTGAGGCTGACCTTGTCTCATCTGATTCTTGAACCGCCTGCTGACCAGCTTTGGATAATTTCAAGGTAAACCAGAAGCGAGAACCTTTATCCGGCTCACTGTCTACCGCCACTTGACCGTGCATCATCTCTACCAGACGTTTGACGATAGCCAGTCCCAGACCTGTGCCGCCATAGAGCCGGGTCGTGGACTGATCGGCCTGTGTGAATGAATCAAAAATCTGAGCCCGCTGCTGTTCACTGATACCGATACCCTGATCGATCACTTCGAACAGCAAGGTGATGGTCTCTCCCCCGTCTGCATCGAGACTGATATTCAGCTGGATATCGCCGTTCTGAGTAAATTTGATGGCATTACCTATCAGATTCATCAGTATCTGGCGCAGGCGGACTGAATCGGCTCTCAGGGTATCTGGCACATCTGAAGCGATAACGATATTCAGGCCGATCTGTTTTTCGTGCAGTCGATCATTAAAAAAGTTTTTCAGATCACGGATGAATTCGGCCAGTTTGAATTCGGTCGTTTCGATCTCCAGCTTACCTGCATCGATCTTGGAGATATCCAGTATGTCATCGATGATGCGCAACAAGGCACGTGCTGATTTGATGATGCTTTCAGCATAGCGCTCCTGCTTGGTATCCAGCTGCGTCCGTAACATCAATTCAGACATACCCATGACAGCGTTCATCGGGGTGCGTATCTCATGGCTCATCATAGCCAGAAATTCACTCTTGGCTCTACTCGATTGCTCGGCCAGCTCTTTGGCGACGATCAATTCTTTTTCGAATACTTTCTGGACGGTTATATCGGTGCCATAGACGTTGACGCAACGATTATCCGGTACTGAAGTAAATCGTATCAGATAGACGCTGTCCCCGACTTCCAGCTCCTGAGTCATGTGGATATGATGCTTGAAGACATTGCTCACCGTGTCTTCCAATTCACCACTCGGTTTCTGTCCTAATGCGATACCCATTGTCGGGAGTACTTTCTCTGCCGCCCTGTTCGCATACACCAGGGTATGCTCACTGTCGAACCGCATAACCGGACCGACATTATCTTCAGGGAAGCTGGCTAGTTCGACCAGCTTCACATTGAGCTGCTCCATCTCCCGGGTGGCGATATCGCCAGAACGTTTGAGTGTGTAGATGCCCTCATCTGCCTGATTGTAGGTAGTCTCTACACGCTGAAGAAACGCCTGCCAGTCAGCCGCATTCGTTGGTGGCTGATTCTCGTCCAGGCCCAGCTTTCGGAGTTGTCGCTGAAGTATTCGGTGTTTCAATTATGCGGTCTCAGCTATCACGGTGAGTGTCATCGTCTGATTATGTAATTTACAGGCCTGACCTGAAACATAGGGTGAAATCTCACCGTAGGAATAGAACCCTATCTGTCTGGTGCCAGCAGGCAGGAACTCAAGCGTCGCTTCTACTTCATCCTCACATCGCTCACCCAACACCAGTCGCCGACCGACACAGCTGATTGCGATGTTCAGGACATCGCCTGAAACAGCTTCACCCTGCATGGCCAGTGCAGCAGCATCCCCGGCACCGTCGATGAGGCGTTCGAAATCGGCACGCATCAACTGCACTGTCGCACCCTCGGGAACATCACCTGCAAAAGTCATGGATTGCGCCTCTTCATCGATAGACAAGACTGTCCGCACCGTATATTCCTGCCCAGCGTCATCATTGAGTATCGCCAGAGGAAATAACAAAGCAGTCGATGGTAAACCCGAAGCACGCTCTCCCAGATAGTCCTTATACAGTGCCAGTGCCGGTTTTCCATCCAGCTCATACAATACATTTTGATCTGATCGAGTTACTTTACGTTTCGGACCAAAACTGTCCCAGCCACCTTTCGAACCGTGCCTGATCTGTACGGCATCGCCATAGAATCCGACCGCACTGATATGACCGGATGCGGGCTGCCAATCCCTGATCACCCAGGTTTTTTCGAAACGGTCACCATCACCGGCCAGACCGCCTGTCACCACCACATCTTCCGGCAAAATTTCGTTTACGCCTCTGACCAGCTCGCTGCCATTCACTGAAAGCCCATCGGAGATGATCAGCACGCCTTTCAGGTCAGTGCTGTTCAGTTTTTCCGCTATCTGTTTACCCGCATCGAATGATTGATGGGCATCATTGATTTCAACCTCTGCTCTGGCTAACCGTGTTTTCTCAAACCGTAATACCGCTACGGATAGTGTGTCGTCGAATATCTCACTGTCGAATATCTCGCCGGCGGTCGAACCACCGATGACACAGGAATGAGGGAATGCTGTTTTCAGTTCTGTGAATGCGTTCGATTCCGCAACGAGCGAGGGTGATCCGAAGATGATCACCAGCGTTAGTACTGAGTCTATTTCGGGAGTTAACTCGGGCATCCATCCTTCCGCACTGGAATATTTAAACAGTTCCATATTCATTGGCTTACTCCAAAGTTGTGACGAGACGGTATCATGCAACAAGTATAGCCACCCACAGATGCTCCACCCTTAGAAGCTTTGCATATTTTACAAATTCAGCACATTAGATTGTAAATACACGGTGACACAAATGTGACCTGCGTCAAAAAACTAAACAGCCAATCGGCAAAACCACACGCCCGCTAACGTCAGACGAAAAAAAGAGCGGGAAATTCCCGCCCTTTTTTATTCGAACACGACCATCTATTGTATCTTAAAGAACCCCATCATCCCGGCATCTTCATGCTCCAGTATGTGACAGTGATACATATAGTCTCCGGTATTGACGGCAGGATCAAACCGACCGATGAAATTGACCGTTTCTCCCGGCTGCACCAGTACAGTGTCTTTCCAGCCCAGGTCTGTGCCGCTGGCTGCGACACCATTACGGTCGAGTATCTGCCACTGGATCGCATGGGCATGGAATGGATGCGCCATCGGTGACAGGTTCTTGATCGACCATATCTCGGTATCACCTTCTGCCAGTGTCACGATTTCGTCGATACGGTTCATGTCGAAGGACTTGCCATTGATGACAAAACGCATGCCTGACATACCTGAACCACTCATCGTGCCACCTGCTGGCATCGACATGCTCATGACAAAATCACGGGTCTTGTCGGCATCTGCCGCTGTGAGGCGTTGCGTGTTGATCTCTGCATTCGCCGGCAAGGCTGTGTACAGAGTAACATCGTCAGCTACCTGTGTACTGATATCGAAACGCATGATATCCATGCGCAAGCCGTTCGCGATCGCATCGGGTGCAGCCATACCGCCGGTGCCGCCCATGCCGCCACCTGATGGCATACCGCTCATGCCACCAGGCATGCTGCCCATACCGCCAGGCATATCACCGAACATCGAGCTCATGTCGCCCATGCTGCCCATCGCCATCATGTTCGAACCGTCGAATGCCTTGCTGATCAGCATCACTTTGTCACCGACCGTATATTGCGAGAAGTCGATGACGATCTCCGCACGTTCAGCCGCACCCAGCAGAAGCTGATCGACCTCGACCGGCTGTGGTAACAGACCACCGTCGGTACCGACCACCTTGAAAGTCGCGCCATCACTCAGTGCAAAGTTGTAACTACGTGCATTGGAAGTGTTATAGATCCTGAAGCGATACTGGCGACTATCGACATCCAGTTTCGGTAACACTGCACCGTTGACTAGTACTTCATTACCGAGCATACCGGCTACATCCATCGGATTGGTTTTATATGCCAGTTCGCGTACACCGCTCACTTCATCATTGAAACGTCTGTCTTGAACCAGTACGGGTATATCATACTGACCTGATGGCAATTCCTTGTTCGCCACAAGTTGCGCACTGATAGCATCGTCCAGCAGAAACACGCCTGCCAGCCCACGATAGACCTGTTCACCCGTCTTCATATCAGGATGCGGATGAAACCATAATGATGCAGCAGGTTGCAGCATCGGGAAACTGTATTGCTTGGCGCTGTTGGTGGCGACAGGGAAATCCGGCCCACCGTCCTGATTGCCGGGAATCTTGAACCCGTGCCAGTGGATGGTGGTATCTTCACTCAGGTCGTTGACCAGATTCAGCGTCATCATGTCATTACGATTGGCTTTTATCACCGGTGGTAACTGCAGGCCGTTGTATCGTAACATCGGTGTGTTCCAGCTCTGTCCCGGTTCGTTGATGGTTACACTGACATCCGGTGTCGCAGTCAGGGTATAGGTGGCTGCGGCATTGGCTGCATCACCATCTTCATCAGTCAAAACCGGTAGCCTGTTGAATGCAGGCAGATCTGTCGCTGCCAGGTTGTTCGCTGTGTTGTCAGCTGCTGCCTGGTTAGCGGTTGCCATCTGATCGAAGAAACCGGTGTCGAACCCCATCTGCGCCAGACCGGATTTTTCCGCATCTGAAAGATTACCGCTGGATAATCGATTGATGGTGTTCTTCAACAAGCGGGCACGCGCCAGGCCGTAATCGGTCTTGCGGTCGAGCAGACTGAAATCGATAACATTGCTGTCCTTATCGACCAGGTTTAATGCTGTGCCTGCCACATCTTTACCATCGAGCAGACCGTCTTCCAGATCATCAACCGTCAGGGTGATCAGCTCGAAAACCTGTTCAGGTGCAAGATTCTTGCCCTGTGCATCGTAAGAGAAACTGATAGCCCGATTGCGTGCCAGTGCTTCTTTCTGGTCTGCCGGAATCGCTTTGCTCAGATCACCTGTCATTAACAGCTCATCACCACTGATACCAGTCGCAGGATTGGTGCCATCGATCAACTGCGCCTGCACGATAGATTTCGCATCAGCGATAGCCTGTGTCGC
>WFUQ01000168.1 GCA_015484935.1 Gammaproteobacteria bacterium | reverse complement strand
GTTTTTTCATTGCATTATCCTTCTTTATTTGATCGTGAGCAGTACTTTGACGCTGTCATCAACAGAGTTACTGTCGATGTAGCCGAGTACATTGGTGTTGTTACGGACTGCATCCATCACCTCTTCATCACCAGCTACCACTTTGGGTGGCAGTGCCTTGCCGGTAAAGATAACCTTTGCCCAACGTGCTTTCACCTGTGAGCTATTCTTGTTGGTGACTTTCTTGTAGAAATTTTTTTTGATGGCGCTGTCGTCGGCCTGGTCGAGTATCTTTATCTTCCCTGCTCCGGATAACTTGGTGGTTTTGCCAAGCCAGATGCGTTTAGCTGTATTTTTAGTGATGGAGGTTGTGGTGATCGCTTTATTGCCGATGATTGCGATGTCTGCAAACACCGCAGGGCTGGTTAGCGTGGCCGACAACACTGTGATTGCTATGCCTGCTGTTATCGTTTTCAGCATTTTATTTGCTCCCCGTTGCAGGTGAATGATGTATTCGCCTGACAGTTTGATTAGCTATTCCTCATCGATTATTGGTTAAATCATGAGGGTCTGTACGGGTATATCGGAAGGTTCGTAGTTTTCTTAAGTCGTGTAGAGGACGGGGCAATTTTTCAGGATAAACAGGTGGTGTTGAGATAGTGCTTCTGCTCGATGGTGTATCTGATCTGTCTTCGCTTCGCACGGTATCTGCCAGAGCAGATGCTGTCAGTCAGAGTAGCGGATTCGGGTACTATTGAGATGTGAGGATGTGGTTATTCAGGTTCGGTATCGAGTAACGAGGCGTAACACAGGCTGTCTTTCAGATCGCGTATCTCGTCATCCAGGGTCTCGTGGGCACTGATGACTTCGGTCGAGCGTTTCACCGGTTTGCCGTGCTTCTTGATGTACGCCAGTTCCAGTTTGCGGATGATATCGGCCATCTCTTCTTCGGGGAAGTCATTCAGTTCCAGATACCCGTACAAGGCTTTGAAGGCATCGAACGGGTAGGTCTGAAAACGGTCGGCATAGATCTCGACCATCGACCAGAAGAAAGGACGGACCTTGCTGACTTCGAGGTATTTGTCCATCAACACATCACGTGCCGCATCGGCAAGGGAATCGATGGAGTCGGGTTGCAGATCCGAACGGGTTCTGTCTGAATCAGACGGACGTGTGGATCTGGATTTACCGGGTATGAATGTCAGTACATCGGATTTCATGGTCGCATAACTTACGTGAGCCTGATTGTTATTATTGTCGCTACGGTAAAACGTTATCGCGCCTGACAGGGTGGCTACGCGGTACATTAACTGATGCTGCTGACTGCTTAGCTACCGTCTGTCGGTTATGACCGATTTTGTGCCTGCTGCAATTTTAAATCAATGCCGCAGGCTTTAACATGCGCAGCTATCAGCGTGTTTTTGTCATGTTTACTTCTTGAGCTAGAAAAGCGATCAGATGTCGGATTCTTTTACTGTTTTTTGATTTTGTGTCGCGAGGGAATATGTAAGTTATTGTTTTAGAAGGATATTAAATAACCTGTACGGTTCTTGCATGTAACAGTGTCTTAGCAGTTAGAATGCCGCAACCTGTGTAATCGACTGGTGTTTCCGGTGCGATTGTCAGGTAAATAATAATGTAAAGAAGAGTAAATGCGTCAGAAAGCGAAACAAATATTGCAGAAAACGGATGTCGATAAGCTGCCCAGTCTGCCGCAGTCACTATTGGCCTTGCTTGAGATCTGCCACGATGATGATCTGCCGCTGGATCGGCTGGCGGCATTGTTGCGTGTCGATCCTGCATTGTATCTGCGAGTGTGCGTTGCCATGCACCATGCCGATATCGGGCCCGATAGTGAGATGTCATTCACTGATGCCCTGTCTTATCTGGATCATACCCGGCTGAAATCCATCGCTACCAACGCGGCGACGTTGCAGTTTTTCTCGCGCATCAATCAGGAGCGCACCGAATTTATCAAACAGCACTGGTATCACTCGGTGCTGTGCGCACATATCGCGGAGCAGCTTTCCACGCATGTGGCTTATCCCTATCCTGATGAGGCATACAAGGCAGGCCTGTTGCACGATGTCGGCCAGTTGATCCTGGAAGGGGCGTATCCGAATACCTACACGGCCGCTTTCGCCAAATTGAGTGAAGATGAATATTTTCATCATATGGAGCTGGAGGAATTCGAGACTACGCATCAGGAAGTCGGGGCGGAGTGTCTGCGCAAGCATGGCTGTAACCCGTTTCTGGCGGATGCGGTGATGTATCACCACGAACCGGCGACTGCTATGCTGGACGCACATCCGGTAGCGAAGCTGGTGCATATCGCCAACCTGCTCGGTAGTGAGCACTTCAAAGAGAGCGATACCGAAGTATTCGAGGCAGCCGAGTCCTTGCTGGGGCTGGCCGGACCGATACTGCTGGAGGTGCTGGAACTGTCTAAAACCTCGGTGGCACAGATCGCAGCTGAGCTCGAGATCGAATTACCGGAAGACGGGCAGGATGGCGATACCGCCAAGCAGATCGTGTCGCGGGAGCAGAACAAACAGCTGTTGCTGGCGGAGCAGGTGCGCAATATCGCCTTGCTGGATGGCTTGCACCAGTATGTCGCGTATTGTGGTAGTGACAGTATCGAGCAGATAATCCGTGAGCAGTGTCAGTTGCTGTTCGGGATGAACAGTTGCCTGTTGTTCAGTTTCGATGAGGAGAGTCAGTGCATATCGGCGCAGACGCTGACCGATCATAACCACCTCAATGCGCTGTCTATCCCGCTGGAGGCCGGGCGTAGTCTGGTGACGGATTGCCTGTTACAGAAGACCACGGTCAATTCCTTCGATTACGACTATCAGCAGCTATCGGTCATCGATCGCCAGCTGATCGACCTTCATAATAAGGAAGGCATGGTATGCAACCCCTTGTTGCAGGCTAATCAGCCGGTGGGGGTGATCGTGGTCGCGGTCGATGAAGGCCAGAGTGTGCAGTTGTTGAAACAGAGTGGGCTGATGCGGCAGTTCTGTCATACGCTGGCCACTATCATCGCCGAGAGCGGGCGGATATACGATGAGGTCGACTATGAAGCTGAGGGCATCGACTGGGATGCACGGGTGCATGAAGTGGCGCACGAGATGCGCAACCCCCTCAGTATCATCAATAATTATCTCGAAATCCTCAGTTTCAAGCTGGAGAGCGACAGCCCTGCACAGACCGATATCGCTACCATTAAATCGGAGATAGACCGCGTCAACAGCATCATCCGGGGCATGACCGAGCCGGAAGCGCATATCGAGACCGTGTCGCTGGTCGATGTGAATGCGCTGATCGAAGAGCTGAGTCAGATATTCGATTCCTCGATGCTCACGCAGAACTCGATTTCGCTGGAACTCGAGCTGGATAGCGGCCTGCAGCCTATCACCAGCAATGCCAACGCGATCAAGCAGATCTACACCAATCTGGTGAAAAATGCCGCTGAGGCTTTGTCGGCAAACGACAAAATCTTGGTCTACACTCAGGATAACGTAAACGTTGACGGTAGCAATTACATCGAAATCGCCGTCGTCGACGATGGGCCAGGTATTCCACCGGATATCTTACCCAACTTATTTTCACCTGTTGAGTCTACGAAACAGGGCGAGCATGCGGGTCTGGGTCTCGCCATAGTGAAAAATCTGGTTGGTGAGTTGCATGGATCAATACGCTGCCAAAGCAATGATAAGGGGACGAGTTTTTACGTACTGTTACCCAAAAAATGATTCGTGCTGTACCCACGCTCAGCATCAGATAAAAATAAACAAAGGTTAGCTGCCTTTGAAAAATGAGTAAAAATAACAGATGAGTAGTTACGAACAAAAAATTCTTCTGGTAGACGATGATCCAGTCGTGCTACGCAGCCTCAAAGATTTACTTGCAACACGTGGTTACGCACCCGACTCAGCTATAGGCGGTCGTGAGGCGATCTGTCGCCTGGATACAGATGAATATGATCTGGTTCTGCTGGACCTGCACATGCCTTACGTTAATGGCCATGATGTGATGGCGCACATCAAGGATAAAAAACTCAGAACCTCGGTGATAGTCGTCAGTGGTGAGACCTCGTTCGAAGCCGCACGTGATGCCTGCTCCAAAGGAGCCTACGATTTTTTGCGTAAACCCTATGCGACCGATGAGCTGATCATCACCATCCAGAATGCGCTGAATGAGAAGCGTCTGGAGCAGCACAATAGAGAGATGACCTCGCAGCTGAAGGAGTCCGAGAGACTGCATCGTTATCTGGTGAATACCTCGCCTGACATCATCTACATACTCGACCAGCACGGTCACTTCACTTTCATCAATGAACGCATCGAGACCCTGTTGGGTTTCGACAAGACCGAGCTGATCGGCAAGCACTATTCCATGCTGGTACACCATGATGATCTGGAGCAGGCAAAATATGTCTTCAATGAACGACGTATCGGTAAGCGTGCTTCCAAGAATGTCGAACTGCGACTGAAGTGCAAGGATGACGGTGCGCCGCGCTTCTTCGAGACGCGCACGTTGCCTATCGAGTTGAGTTCGATGGGTATCTATAACGGCAAGAGTGTCAACGGTAAAAAAGGTACCTATCTGGGCACCTATGGTGTGGCGCGGGATATCACCGAACGCAAGATCGCAGAGGATACGATCACCTTCCAGGCATACCATGATCTGTTGACCAAGTTGCCCAATCGCGCATTACTGCGTGACCGACTCGGTCTGGCTATATCACAGGCGAAACGCGATAACGAGATGCTGGCTGTCATGTTCCTCGATCTCGATCGATTCAAAAACGTGAACGATAGTCTCGGACATATGATCGGCGATGAGTTGTTGCAGCAGGTGAGTAATCGATTGCGCAGTTGTGTGCGTGAAGGTGATACGCTTTCCCGGTTCGGTGGTGACGAGTTTGCCCTGTTGTTACCCAAGATCAATCACAGTCGTGATGATGTAGAAAATATCGCGCAGAAGATCATCGAAGTGCTGAAACAGCCGTTCGTAGTAGATGGTCACGAGTTGTATGTCAGTACCAGCATCGGTGTTTCCTTGTACCCGCAAGACGGCTTGACCATGGATGCGCTGATAAAGAATTCAGACATCGCCATGTATCATGTGAAAGGACAGGGCAAGAACGGTTATCAGTTCTACTCCAACGATATGAACAAGCCGTACTTCAAGAATCTGTCGATGGAGACGGGTATCCACAAGGCGCTGGAGAACGATCAGTTCCATCTGGTATACCAGCCGCAGATCAACCTCAAGACCGGTGATATCGTCGGTGTGGAAGCGCTGCTCCGTTGGCAGGATCCCGAGCACGGCATCATCTCTCCCAGTGAGTTTATCCCGTTTGCAGAAGAGAGCGGGCTAATCACCAAGATAGGTTCGTGGGTGTTGAGAAACGCGCTCACCGAATTACGTGGCTGGATCGATTCAGGTCTGCCGGAGATACGGATGTCAGTGAATATGTCGGCGCGTCAGCTGACTGAAAAAAATATCGTCAAAGAGATCGGTTCGGTACTCAATGAGCTGAATCTGGATGGCAGTGTGCTGGAGATAGAGATAACAGAGAACGCCATCATGGACGACATGGAGAGTATCGTACAGAAACTCAAGAAGCTGGCAGACATGGGTGTCACTATCGCTATCGATGACTTTGGTACGGGTTACTCGTCGCTGAGCTATCTGCACAAATTGCCTATCCAGACCCTGAAGATAGACCGCACCTTCCTGAAGGAAAGTCGTTATGCCAAAGATGATCACACCATCGTGAATACCATCGTCGCCATGGCGAAAGGCTTGAAGTTGAATGTGATCGCAGAAGGGGTCGAGACGCAGAGTCAGCTTGATTATCTGCGCGAGATAGATTGCAGTGAGGCGCAGGGCTTCCTGTTTGGCAAACCGCTGGCGCCGGATGTGATCGCGCAGCTATTGATACAGGAGCCGTATGCGGCGCACTCGGTTGATAGCAAACAGGCGAGTCTGCACCGGACGACGCACTGATCGAAGCTGTTAAGCGATAACTCATAAAAAAGGCCGGATGCTATCCGGCCTTTTTGTTTCTGCTACGTGGTGAGAAATGCGGGCTAGCTGTCTTCCCCGATGAAGCTGCGCAGATGTTCTGCCCGGCTGGGGTGACGCAACTTGCGTAACGCTTTGGCCTCTATCTGACGGATGCGTTCGCGTGTGACATCGAACTGTTTGCCGACTTCTTCCAGCGTGTGGTCGGTGTTCATGTCGATACCGAAGCGCATGCGCAACACTTTTGATTCGCGTGCGGTCAGCGTGGTGAGGATGTCACGTGTCGATTCACGTAATGATTCACCGGTAGCCGATTCCATCGGAGCCAGGATATTGGTGTCTTCGATGAAATCACCCAGATGCGAATCTTCATCATCACCGATAGGCGTTTCCATGGAGATGGGTTCCTTGGCGATCTTGAGTACCTTGCGGACCTTGTCTTCCGGCATCTCCATCTTCTCTGCGATCTCTTCCGGTGTCGGTTCGCGCCCCATCTCCTGTAACATCTGACGGAAGATGCGGTTGAGTTTGTTGATGGTCTCGATCATGTGGACCGGGATACGGATAGTACGAGCCTGATCCGCGATCGAACGGGTGATCGCCTGACGTATCCACCAGGTGGCATAAGTCGAGAATTTATAGCCGCGACGGTATTCGAATTTATCGACCGCCTTCATCAGGCCGATATTGCCCTCCTGGATGAGGTCGAGGAACTGCAGACCGCGGTTGGTGTATTTC
>WFUQ01000167.1 GCA_015484935.1 Gammaproteobacteria bacterium | reverse complement strand
ATCATATTTCGAATAGCGTTTGGCAAATTTTTCATATCCATTGAGCAAGCGGGCATCTATCTTGTCACGCCTGTCCGGGTTGTTATAAGTCGCATAGGTGGTCGTGGCAGATAACGTGGCGACTGCGATAAAAACACCGATGATGATGACCGTCAGTTGTCGTGATACATCAACAGGCCATGAGCTCGATTCGAACGAGAGCTGTTTGCGTTGTGCCAGCCAGTAATGGCTCGCCATGATGGTGAGTGCGAAGCCGACCAGCAGCTCTGCGATTTCAGCTTCGTTGAAATTATACAGGCCGATCTCAAAAATCGCTCCTGCCAGAAAAAAAGGTAACAGGTAGAGCGGGGGAGATGCCACGCCCAGTCTGTTGACCCAGATGGCCGGTCTCCAGTGTATCCGTAATACCAGCGGGTAGGCAACACCGTATAAGAACAGGGCACTGGCGACCAGAAACTCCATGAGCTCTTTCAGGTCGGTGCTGAATGGACCGACCAGCATGTTATGCAGATTGGTCTCCCGTTGCAGATTATTATCTTTGAAAAAGTCTGGCGATTCGATATTGAAGATACGTTGTCCCCAGGATATCTCTTCCATCACGGTATAGAAGAGTGCGATGGTGAGTAATATGAAGAACCAGCGGAATCGTGACCGGGTGCGTGCGACCATCGCTGACATGATGCAAGCGACGGTGAAGAAATAGGTCTGGCCCCATTCACCGTACAGGTCTTCGTATGTGCCCCATATGTATGCGACTGGATACCAGTTCACCATGATGGCATAACTCGTCAGGATCCCGAGGCATAGAACGAGAGCAGTCAGTTGGTGTAGTTTTATCGTACTCATCTGCTCTGTAAAACTCTCTCTTCGTAAGGTGTCGTTGCAGTGTTATCTGTCCGGGAGGATACTGCAACATGATTCTATAAGAAAAATCAGGGATAAAAAAACCCCGTCGCGAGACGGGGTTCTTGAGCTTATGGCTAACTGTCAGAGCCTGGCTATGAGGTCAGTGTTTACCACCAGCCCCAGCCGTTGCGATGGCGTTTTCCATCATGGACGTCGCCACTGTCAGCAGCGTCACACTCCAGTGGTCCACTATCGCTGTCAGTGTCATCGCTGTCACCGTTCTTGTTGGTGTCGATACCACTGTCGCTATCGGTGTCATCGCCGGTACCGAAACAGCTGCGTTTCTCATCGTGGTCGCAGTCCAGATCACCACTGTCAGCATCGGTATCATCGGTATCCGAGTTCAGGTTGCTATCGATGCCGCTATCACTGTCGGAATCAGTGACGCCGATCGGACAACCGCCTGGATCGATGGTGACGGTCTCCTGTGCTTCACTGGACTCACAGGATTCTATACCACCATCTAACAGACCGATTGCAACCGCTTTGTTGATGGTGTCCTTGAATATGCAGGTAGTCGTCTGCACGGTCACCACATTAGCTGGAGCGCTAGCTGTGCCTGGAATGCTTGGGATGACATTACCGATAACGCCCAATTGATCATCGAACAGTACGACATCGCTGACATCAGTACCATTGTTGGTGATCTCATAGGTGTAAGTCACTTCATGATCAGCTGAACATGTCGTGCCAGGGAATGGACACAGAGGTATCGGGTTACGGAATTTACTCAGACCGCTTACGACCAGCAGATCACTGTTCGAACCGATAGTCTGTCCTGCACCGATGGAATCTTTGCAGCTGGTTTTCAGCATAGCCAGTTTTTCCATATTGATCAGGAATTTGATCTTCTTGCCTTTGACCGCAAAGGTGAACTCTTCACCTGGTTGCAGTAACTGAGGACCGAACAGAACCTTACCGTTCTTGCGACGTACTTCTACCGTGTTTGCAGTCGGTCTGTTATAACGCAGGGTCAGCTGTTTGACGCGACCCTTACAGCCACAGGATGGTGCGCCTGCATCACTGTCAGACGAATCAGCTTCGCTATCGCTGTCACTGTCATCGGTATCACCGCTCTTGTCATGGTCGATACCACTGTCGCTGTCAGTATCACCATTGCGGAAGTCGTTGTAAGAATAGAATGGGCCCAACACGTCAGGCGAAGCTGTTTTGACGATGGAGATGTCACAAACATTGCTAGCAACAACCGGGTCGATAGGTCCGATTATGGCTTTGGCACCACCGCTGAAGCTGGTCGTGCAACTACCGTTAAAGTTGGAATTTTCTGATGTTAAGGTCACACCGATATCTGTACCGATTGGCCAGTCACCGTCAGTAACTAATTGTCCACCAGCATTGGTGAAGCGGAAATCATACTGTGCTGTTGGTGCACCTGCTGCTTCCTGACCCATCTCGACGATATCACCGGTGAGCAGTACGCCTGATTTAATCAGGACGAAATTCTGGTCATACACGTTACCTGTCACTTCAAGATCATAGCCGCCGTTGGTGTTGCTACCCGCTACATTACAGGCACCATCAAGACTGATGTTGATCTTTACCGAACGTGGGTCGACGACAAATCCCGGTGTGTCTCCAAGGGCGAAAGTCAGAGCAGTCGGCGTGGTATCGACGCTCAAAGTCATCGTATTCGCGTCAAAGACTGTAGTACCGGTGTTACTGATCGCATCGATCTTCGGGTATCCCGGCGTGACTGCTAACAGTGCTGCCAGTGAGCTGGAAACGAAACCGGCAGAAATCATCAGTAGCACTGCTCGCATCGTCTTGCGGGTAAAAAGATTATTTCTAATATCCATCACATTTCTCCTTGAAGTATCAGGCGCGATTTTGTCGGGCGCGGGCAAAACCGAATAAAGTCACAAGGCCGGAACCGAATAACCATATCGCAGCGGGTACGGGTACGAAGACATCACCGAGGCCGGTTCCTGTCCAGTCGTTCGTTAACAGATTGGAGCCAAAATTTCCTTCGCCAAGCGTGGTGGTGTTCACAGTAAGAATCATGCCGCCACGTTGTGAAGCGAATGCGCCCAGTTCTATCAGGTTAAAATTAGGGTCAGCCAGCAGGCCACCGGCGTTGTCGAAGGTGAATTCGATTATGCCGCCAGTGCTAGGTGCGCTATTGCCACTGAAACCGAAGAGAGCGAGATCACCACTGTAAAGGTTGCCACTCGCATGTTCGAAACTACTGTAGGCCTGACCGTCACCATTGAGCAGGGCATTCGGGAAGCTGGCCGGATCGACCACGATGCCATCGAGTGTGAAAGAGCCTGAGACAACGCTACCGGTCACGATATCTATTACAGCGGTAAGTGAGAAAGCATCGACACCGCTGCCTTCGCCAAGAAATGGGCTCTCACCTCGTACGGTCGCATTTTCGATGACCCCGCCGGGACCTGATTCGGTATAGGAAGCGACAGTGCCATTCACAGTGAGCATGCCCTGGCCTGATGAGCATAAGCCAGTGAAGTCGCCGTCACAGTTCGCATCGTAGGTGAAGATTTGATCAGAGGTGAGACCGAAATCTGGATACGAGGGTGTGAGACCCAGCGAGGCGGCTTGTGAGGTGAGACTAAGCGAAAACAGTGCTCCCGTCAGTGATGTTTGCAAAATACCTTTTACTATTCTCATTTTCATCTCTCCAAAACAATTTTTTTTACATTTTAATTAGAATTTCAATTACCTCTGCAATTATCGAACCAATATACTTAAGTCTATGTTTACACTATTAAAAATTATCTGAGCGATTCGAGAATTATTCCAGTCTGTAAGCGGGCTCGACAGTATTTTGCGTGTTAATCATGGTTTTGTTCCTGGAGATCTCAAGTGTATAGAAAAAAACATATAAAACAATAT
>WFUQ01000166.1 GCA_015484935.1 Gammaproteobacteria bacterium | reverse complement strand
GCATGTAATAGGCGATTACCGCGATGACGGCGAACACGAAGATCGATTTCAGATTGCCACCACCGACACGTATCAGGGTCTTGTTGCCGCAGCCGCTACCCAGAGTCATACCGATTCCGAACAGGAAACCACCGAACAGGTTTTCTGCCACCAGCAGGGTACTGTCTCGATAGGGCGGGAAGGTGGCACTGAGATCAGTCAGCCCCATATATTCGAGGATGGTAACACCCAGCATGGCAGTGGCGATCGCCAGCAACCATGCGCGGAAGCGGCCATGGTCGCCCATATTGACCATGTCGGAAACAGCGCCCATGGTGCAGAAATTGGTCTTGTTGACGACTGCGCCCAGTACGACGGCAAGCGCAAAAGAGGCCCAGAGAAAAAATGAAAAACCGTCAGCGAATGATTCGAAGCTCATGATAAAAACCTGTACGTAGTGTGTCTGGTGAAACCGATATCGAATAGCGGGGTAGTATAACTATTCGTAGCGGGCCTGACCAAATATTCGTGTTCAGGATAGACGGTACAGCGGACTGAATATTCATGCCGGGTCGAGGATGGTGTGCTTGCTACATACTTCTGTACAGCGGTTCGATCAGGTCGTCCTGTCTATCCGACTGTGATTTGGGCTGCCTGTTTTTGAGTGCGTCTGCCAGCGTTGTACCTTGCCATTGCGCGGCATGGTCACCATACAGTGCCGAGTTGAGTTCACGGATGGCATGTGCGAACGCTTCATCGACCTGCGGCACGATGTCCATCAGATTATGTATCCGCTGTTCCGGGAAAGCTGCTTTTGCCCAGTCGAGCAAGGCATCTTTGCAGGCGGGAGCATCATTGGCTGCGCACTGTTGCAACACCGCCGCCTGTAATTTTTTGAGTGGCATCGGTCTGCTCGCGCCGGTATCACTGGAGCGTGACCGGAATAACAGGATGAGTGTGAGCACCCAGGCACCGGCAAAAAACAGACTGATCCAGGGCCAGTAGCCGGCATCGACCTGAACGACCGTACCGGCCGTAGTGCTGCTTGCGTCACTGGAAACCGGCTCCTCGACAATTGGTTCAGCAGCGGGCGGGTTGGTGTTGGATGTGGTCGTGCTGCCGCTCACCGTGATGGTCTGTGCCGGGATGATACTGACTTCCTGTCTGCCGGTCTGACTGTTCCACCAGGGCAGTTTTATTTCGGGCAAGGTGTAACGACCGGCGACAGATGGGATCATGGCGATCTTGATGCGCTTGCTGGCGACCACCCCGGTCTTGCCGATCTTGTTTTCAGTGAGTGGCTGGTCCGGGTACTGTTTTATGCTGTCATGTTCAGTCGGCGTGATGTCCGGCAGGAAATTCGCCATCATGCCTTCTGCCTGTATGGTGATGGTGCGGGTGACCGGTTCGCCTGCTTGCAGATCTGCGGTCGGTGCAGACCACTCTTCATGCAGACTGACCTGTCTGGCGGGTAACCAGTGTCGTTTGTCTGCATTGGTCGGGATCGGGTCGATATCGACCAGTAAGCGTTTCGAGCGACTGCGTTTTATCTTGCCGCCGGTATTGAAGGCATCGAACATGGAGCGTCTGCCACCCAGACGACCTTCGAAGCGGATGGGGTTGATCTGCAACTGACCGCTGTGTTGCGGGAAGATGGCATAACGTCTTTCGATTACATCATAACGGACACCATTGCGGAAGGCTTCATAGGACACATCATCACCGAGCTGTTCGATGATGGCATCGGCATCGCTGGTCTCAGGTTGACTCAGTGAGGCATTGCTGATGGTGACATTTCTGAACAGGCGGATGGTGTAGAGGATCTGGGATTGCACCCATGTCTTTTTTGTGTCGGTCTCGACTTCCAGGAACAGCGAGCGATCGGCCTTGCCCGTGGTCGGTGTGCCGGCATCGTTCACGGTGATGCGGATAGACGGACTGCTGTCTTTACCGAACGCGATCGACGGGATGGTGAAGATACCGACTGCTTTACTGATGAGTGTGATGTTCCACACTGCTTCACGACTGAAGTTGCCATTGATGTAATTCATGCTGCTGCTCTGACTGGTGCTGATGACATCGAAGTCCTTGCGCAGCGGAGTCAGATCGGGATCAGCATCGACCGACCCTTTGGCTTTCAGCCGCAGGTTGAATGATTCATCGATGCTGACCGGATTGCGATCGATAGATGCGGTGATAGTGGCAGCCGGGACAGATGTGCTGACGAACAGCAGCAGCCAGCCGAGTGTGAACAGGAATAATCTGGTCGTGTTGGTTCTGGTCATAGCTCTCATATCATGGTGAATGTGCACAGTGCCGAGGTATGCATCACGCTACCACGGTTGTTCGCTTGGTGCCGGTTGTGCACGTTGTTTGTACTGGTATAAAAATTTGCGTCGCATCAGTCCACCGGGGTCATCCGGGATACGTTGCAGCCATAGCTCGGTCGCCCGTTCCTGTTCGTCAGCGTCTTCATCAGAAAGTTCAGCCTGCTTCTGCGCAGCAGATTCAGCTTCCTGCTGTTGTTGTGACGGTTCTTTCTCAGCCTGCTGTGCCTCGGCCTGATCCTGTTTGTTGTCCTGTTCCTGATCGGCGGATCGGGATTCGTCCTGTTGTGAATCTTTATTCTGCTGTGCATCATCGGATGACTGTTGTTCAGACTGCTGGCTATCTTGTTGGTCCGACTGCTGATCCGATTGCTGATCAGACTGTTGCTGCGAATCACTTTGGTTATTTTCAGATGACTGCTGGTCCTGTTGCTGATCATCTTGTTGCCGGTCGTCTTGCCGATCCGATGATTGATCCGATTGTTGTTGTGACTGCTGTTGTTGCAAGGCATCTTCGACCAGTTTTTTGTTGTAGGCGGCGTCTTCGTTATCGGGGTCGAGTGCCAGTGCCTGATCATAGGCTTCGATCGCCTGTTGTAACTGCCCCAGTTTCGCCTGCGCATTGGCACGGTTGTAATAGCTGTCACTGTCGTCAGCTGTCTCCAGTGTTTCGATCACTTTCTGGTAGTCCTGTTGCCGGTACAGTGCACTGGCTTTCCAGTCTTTGTTTTCAAATTTTTCGGCGGCGTTTTCAAACTCACCTTTTTCGAATGCCTGCATCGCCTGTTGGTCATGTGTCTGCCACAGCGCATCCAGTTCGATGGCATATGCCTGATCGGGCACCGGCACGATGAAGATCAGTGCGGTTAATAACCAGCCCTTGCGAGCATAGAGCGCCACCAACGGGATGACCAATAACAACAGCCACGGGCCCTGTTCACGCCAGCTATCGGCAGTCAGATCGAGTCGGTCATCCTGCATATCGACTTCAGAATCCAGTAGCGCCAGCAGGTCGGTGATGTCGCTGTCGTCGGTGGTCATGCTGCGATATCGGCCGCCGCCTGCTGCTGCAGCTTTGCGTAACAGTTCGGGTTGCAGACGGGGGATGACGATCGCACCGGAGCGGTCCTGCAAAAAACCACTGGCGAGGGGTATCGGTCCACCGTCAGTGGTGCCGATACCGAGGATAGATAAGCGGGTTCCGGTGGGCAGGGCGCGGCTGATCTGGTCTATCTGTGATTCCCGGATGCCATCGCTTATCAGGATGATATGGCCGTTGGTGCTGCCTGCCTGTTGCAATAATTCACTGGCTTTATCGATCGCCTTGATGGTGTTGCTACCCTGCGCCGGCATCAGACCGGTTTCCAGTGTCGAGGTCAGATGTTTGATAGTGCCGGTATCATCGGTCAGCGGGGCGACCACGAAGGCATCGGCGGCATAGACCAGCAAGGCGGTCTGTCCGGTCTTCCTGAGCTTGAGGATGTCGAGTAATTTCAGCCGTGCACGTGACAGGCGTGACGGTTTGATATCGGTCGCGTCCATCGACTGCGACAGATCCAGCGCGATGACCAGTGCAGACTGATCACGGAATACCGGTTGTGGTAATTTTTCCCACACCGGGCCGGCACCGGCGGTGATGGCGAGTACGCTACTGATGAACAGTAGCCAGCTTATCCAGTGTCTGCGTCTACCACCTGCGTGAGTCAGTACGTGCGGTAACAGTTGCGCATCGCAGACGGTTTTCCAGCTCTGACTGCTGCGGCTGCGTTTCAGGGTGAACCACATCAACAGGCATGCCGGTATCAGGGCGTAGAACCATTCGGGTCGGAGGAAGTGAAACTGTTCCATCATCGCACACGCCTCGACAGGGAGAGCAGACCCGCCAGTGTGATAGCGACCGCCAGCGGCCAGTAGAACAGGGCATGGGTGGGGCGATAGCTCTGGGTGTCACGTTCGGCGGGTTCCAGCTGGTCGAGTATCTGGTAGATCTTCGCCAGTTCTTTGGTGTTGCGCGCACGGAAATATTGCCCCCCGGTTATCTCGGCGACTTTTTTCAGACTGGCTTCGTCGATCTCGGAATAGTTCTGCGATAAGGACATGCCGAAGGCCTGCATCCTGCGGTTGGAGCCGATGCCGATGGTGTATATCTTCAGTCCCTGTCGCTTCGCCAGTTCGGCGGCTTTGATCGGGGTGAGTTCACCGGCGGTGTTCTCGCCGTCGGTGAGTAATATCAGTACCTGCTGCTTGGCCGTCGAGTCGTCTGCAGTGTTATCGTCTGCGCGTAATCTTTTCAGGGTCAGACCGATGGCATCACCGATTGCGGTTTTTCTACCGGCCAGTCCCAGCGCTGCTTCCAGCAGGAAGGTGTTGACGGTGACCCGGTCGAAGGTGAGCGGTGATTGCAGATATGCCTGTTCACCGAACAGGATGAGACCGATGCGGTCGCCGACACGGCGCTGGATGAAATCACTGGCGACCAGTTTGGTGGCTTCGAGTCGGTTGATGACCTTGCCGTTGATGATGAAGTCACGCGTCTTCATGCTGCCGGACAGGTCGATCGCCATCATCAGGTCACGTCCACTGACCGGTAGTTCGATGGCTTCGCCGATATATTGCGGGCGTGCGGCGGCTATCAACAGTGCCAGCCATGCCAGTGCGAACAATATTGCCGGTAGCGTTTTGCGTGTTCTACCGAGCTGTTCGCTGGCGATCTCGAAATCCTCGATGTAGGGCACTTTGAGTGCGGCTTCCTGCTGTTCGCTAGCGGCAGGCAGTAATCTATAGACCAGCCAGGGCAGGGGCAGGCAGATGAATACCCAGGGCCAGACGAATTGTAATGAGTCGAGTTGCATAGCGTCAGTGCAGCCTGCCTTGTCGGTGCAAGTGCTGCAGTTCCCGTTCGATCAGTTCGAACAAAGTTTGTATATCGGCCTTATCGATTTCACTGTCTGGTTGATATGGTGCGCTGATCAGCAGATTGCCGATGTCTTCACTGAATCGTTTCTCACGGCTTTTACTGTCGAGAAACTGCAGCCATGCATCGCCGGTCAGACTGGCGACATCGCTACGCGGGAAATAGGTGATGCAGGCGCGTCGTAACAGGACAGAGAGTTGTCTTACGGTGTCGGCAGCGGTGGCGCCCTCTGCAAAGTCATCTCTGATGGTCTGTAAGCGTTCCTTGAGTTGACGCAATACTCGTCGTTTATTCCAGCTGCGCCTGATGAACCAGATTACGAGGCAGGCGATGACGATGGCGGCCAGTAATAACCACCAGCCGGGTGCAATCGGCCACCATGAGACCGGCTCCGGTAGATGGATGTCACGCAGGGGAAGATCGATAGCTGTCGCTGCCGGTTTCATACTCAGGCGGAACGGAATTGT
>WFUQ01000165.1 GCA_015484935.1 Gammaproteobacteria bacterium | reverse complement strand
GACAGGGTTTTACCAGTTATGGTCCACAACGTGCCGAGCTACAGATACGGGTGAATGGGCAGTCTGCACAGACCGGAATATCGAGAGGCCAGCAGAAGATGCTGGTTGCGCTGTTGAGATTGGCTCAGGCGATCCATTTTTCTGAGAAGAACAATAAACCCTGCGTCCTGCTGTACGATGATCTGCCGGCTGAGCTGGATGCAGAGCATCGATTAAAAGTGATGCAGGTGCTACAGAACATGCGTGTACAGTTGTTTATGACAGCCATCGACCCGGACCAGCTGGATATATCGGCGTGGAAGCATAAAAAAATGTTCCACGTGGAACAGGGCGTGTTGACAGAACTGGTATAATGCTGACTTCTTAAAGCTGTCTCAGACACGATAAAATTTATGAGCAATTCAGATACTTACGACTCCTCCAATATCAAGGTACTGAAAGGGCTGGAAGCGGTCAGAAAGCGCCCTGGTATGTACATCGGCGATACCGATGACGGCACGGGACTGCATCATATGGTGTTTGAGGTGGTCGATAATTCTATCGATGAGGCACTGGCCGGGCATTGTTCTGAGATCAGCGTAAAGATACATGGTGATCACTCTGTCACCGTGAAAGATAATGGTCGTGGTATCCCCACAGATATCCATGAAGAAGAAGGGCGCTCAGCGGCTGAAGTCATCATGACGGTACTGCATGCGGGTGGTAAATTCGATGATAATTCCTACAAGGTATCAGGCGGGCTGCATGGTGTAGGGGTGTCAGTAGTGAATGCGTTGTCAGAGAAGATGTTACTGACCATCTGTCGAAATTCACAGAAGCATGAGCAGGAATACAGCATGGGAGAACCGATTAATCCCTTGCAAGTTATTGGAAATACTGAAAAAACAGGCACATCGCTTCGTTTCTGGCCCAGTGCCGATATCTTCAAAAATATCGAATTTCATTATGATATTCTGGCTAAACGATTACGTGAATTATCGTTTTTGAACTCTGGCGTGCGCATCGTCTTGCACGATGAGCGCACGGACAAGCAGGACATCTTCGAATATGAAGGTGGTATTCGTTCGTTCGTCGAACATCTCAGTAAGAAGAAGACCCCGTTGCATGAAAACGTCTTGTATTTCGTCGCTGAGAAGGATGATGTCCAGGTCGAAATAGCCATGCAATGGAATGATTCCTATCAGGAAAATATCTATCCGTTCACCAATAATATTCCGCAGAAAGATGGTGGTACACATATCGCCGGTTTTCGTGCAGCTTTGACCCGCAGTCTGAACCAGTACATGGAAAAGCAAGGCATCACTGCACGAGCCAAGGTGAATGTCTCGGGTGATGATGCACGCGAGGGGCTGACGGCGGTGTTATCGGTGAAAGTACCTGATCCCAAGTTTTCATCCCAGACCAAAGACAAACTGGTTTCATCAGAAGTTAAATCGATAGTCGAGAGTACGCTGGGTGAAAAATTACAGGATTTCCTGATGGAACGGCCTGCTGACGCGAAAGCGATTACCGCAAAGATAGTCGAAGCTGCTGCAGCCCGCGAAGCCGCCCGTAAAGCCCGTGAGATGACTCGTCGTAAAGGCGCGTTGGATATCGCAGGTCTACCTGGAAAGCTGGCTGATTGCCAGGAAAAAGATCCTGCTTTATGTGAGATATACCTGGTGGAAGGGGACTCCGCTGGCGGTTCAGCCAAGCAGGGCAGAGATAGACGTACGCAAGCGATCCTGCCACTGAAAGGTAAGATTCTGAATGTAGAGAAAGCCCGTTTCGACAAGATGTTGTCTTCGGCCGAGGTTGGTACGTTGATTACTGCTCTGGGATGCGGCATCGGTAAAGATGAATACAATCCGGATAAACTGCGCTATCACCGCATTATCATCATGACAGATGCGGATGTCGATGGCTCACACATCCGTACCTTGTTGCTGACATTCTTTTATCGGCAGATGGGGGATCTGGTCGAACGTGGTCATATCTACATCGCTCAACCACCGTTATACAAAGTAAAGAAAGGCAAACAGGAAAGTTATCTTAAAGATGATGATGAACTGAACAGCTGGTTGTTACAGCAGGCGATTACCGGTGCCAAATTGATGCTGAATTCAGACGCACCACCGATAGCAGGTACGGCACTGGAAGATCTGGCCAGAACCTATCTCAGCACGATGACCGTGGTCAAACGTTTGTCGAGGCGCATCGACGGTGCTGTGTTAAATGAAATGATCAATATCAAAGGTCTTGCTGAAGACGAATATGAAGACCAGGAAAAGCTGCAAAATTATTATGATAAGTTATTGAATTTATTAGAAAAACATAAACTAACAGGAACCCTGTACAGTGCCAGAATAGTAAACACGGACGATGAAAAACCCGCTATCTGCATCACCCGTACCCAGCATGGTCTGGACCATGACTATCTACTGGATAATGATTTCTTCCATTCCAGTGATTACCGTCTCATCGCCCAGATGGGCAATAAGCTGGACACATTACTGGAAGAGGATTCGGTGATAGAGCGAAGCGATAAGCAGTGTGCAGTACAGTCATTCTCCGAAGTGATGGACTGGCTGATGGATCAGGCAAGAAAGGGCCAGAATATCCAGCGATACAAAGGTCTGGGTGAGATGAACCCGGAACAGTTATGGGAAACCACGATGAATCCTGAAACACGCCGCATGTTACAGGTACGCATAGAAGATGCTATCGCAGCTGACGAAGTATTCACCACCTTGATGGGTGACCAGGTCGAACCGAGAAGAGAGTTCATCGAGAGTAACGCACTGTCTGCTACCAACATCGACACATAAACACACCACAGTGTTGTGGCGAGTAAAGGCGCACTGATCAATGCAGTATAAAGACCTTAGAGATTTTATCGCGCAGCTCGAGTCACTCGGCAAGCTGAAACGTATCCAGATAGAAGTTGATCCCTGTCTCGAGATAACAGAGATATGCGATCGCACACTTAAAGCGCAAGGACCGGCCCTGTTATTCGAGAACGTGAAAGGCTCGGATGTTCCCGTACTGGCCAACCTGTTCGGTACACCTGAACGCGTGGCGTTGGGTATGGGTGAAGACGATGTTGAAGCCTTGAGAGAAGTCGGCAAGTTACTCGCTTTCCTGAAAGAGCCTGACCCGCCGAAAGGCTTAAAAGATGCCTGGGAGAAGATGCCAGTGTTCAAGCAGGTATTGAACATGGCACCGAAGCAGATAAAGAACGCAGCTTGCCAACAGGTCGTGATAGAAAAACAGGCTGTCGATCTGGGTACTATACCGATACAGACATGCTGGCCGGGTGATGTCGCACCTTTGATCACATGGGGGCTGGTCGTCACCCGTGGTCCGATGAAAGAAAGACAGAATCTGGGCATCTATCGTCAACAGGTACTATCAAAAAACAGAGTCATCATGCGTTGGTTGTCACAACGCGGTGGTGCGCTGGATTTCAAGGAATGGCAACAGCAACATCCGGGTGAGCCTTTTCCGGTAGCCGTCGCACTGGGCGCAGACCCTGCGACGATATTGGGTGCAGTGACACCGGTACCGGATACCTTGTCCGAATACGGATTCGCAGGTCTGTTACGTGGCAGCAAGACCGAAGTCGTCCGATGTGGTCTGCACGATCTTCAGGTACCCGCTTCTGCTGAATATGTTCTCGAAGGTTATATCTATCCAGATGATGTTGCAGAAGAAGGACCATACGGTGATCACACCGGTTATTACAACGAGACCGAAACCTTCCCCGTATTCACTATCGAGCGCATAACACATCGCGAAGACCCGATCTATCACAGCACCTATACCGGCAGACCACCGGATGAACCTGCGATACTCGGTGTGGCGCTCAATGAAGTGTTCGTACCGATATTACAAAAACAGTTTCCGGAGATCACAGACTTCTATCTACCACCAGAGGGTTGCTCCTATCGTGTCGCTGTAGTGAGCATGAAAAAACAGTATCCCGGTCACGCCAAACGCGTGATGATGGGCGTCTGGAGTTTCCTGCGTCAATTCATGTACACCAAGTTTGTTATCGTGGTCGATGATGATATCGATACCCGGGACTGGAATGATGTCATCTGGGCGATCAGTACCCGGGTCGATCCGGTACGTGATTTCACCATGGTCGAAAACACACCGATAGACTATCTGGATTTCGCTTCACCGGTAAGCGGACTCGGTTCCAAAGTCGGTATCGATGCGACCAATAAACTACCGGGTGAGACCAGTCGTGAATGGGGCACACCGATCGAGATGGACCCGTCGGTAAAACAGCGAGTCGATGCAATCTGGCAGGAACTTGGAATCTGAAAAAATTTTCCGGAGCAGGATTACTGCCAGCCACGACTGGTCAGTTCATCGCGCAGACGTTGCAATGCAAGTTTTTCAGTCGCGTCATAATTGCTCAAACCGATAGTCGCCAGGTAGCTTTTGAAAGCAGCCTCATTGGTAGTACCGGCCAGACCGAAATCGATCACCAGCTGACTCGCTTCCGCATCTGAAATATCGTATTGCCAGGCGATATCGATCACACTGATACGATCTGCATGTGTATCCCATGCCTTGAATACTTCGGTGAAGAAGTCAGCCTGTTGAGTTTCACTGCTGTTATTGATCGCGCTGGACGGATAACCGCATTCCTGCAGGAACAGTGACTCAGTGGGAAAAGTAGTTACCATCAGATCAAAATCACCTGCCACCGTGTCGGGGGTTCTCATGGTGAAGTCGGCATTCAGCGGGTAATAAGTCAGCACCACATTATCAAGACTGGGTAATAAGTTCTGGTATTTGCTGAGCACTGAATTGTTTTGCAAGGTGCTGAACTGGATGACGCTACTGACTTCCACACCCGGCCAGAGAATATTTATCCGTGCTTTTGCTGCATCGAAGAATGTTTTCCACTGTGCCCATCTAATCGGATCACTACCCAGATACGCATCGATCTCATTGCCGACCTGGATCCACCGGAGTTTGCCGCTGGCATTCAGCGCTGTTAATTGAGCGTGTAGATTGGTAAGGAAGTTATCGAAAGCGGTGAGCACAGCTGCGTTATCAAACGTACCTGCGAGATCAGCCGGAAAACGTGGCCCGGGAGTATCCAGAGGACGCAGCACGAGGGTGACATCGATAGCTTGTGCAGGGTAGAAAGAGTCGATGATGGCAGGTAAGGAATTATCATAATTTCCGACGGTCGGTTCGAGTATCTCCCAGTCGAGAGAGATGCTGAGTTCTCGTACGCCCATCGCCGCTGCTGCCGTATAAGCCGTACCGTAATCAACTACACCGGGTATCTCCTTGATGTCCATGCCCAGCACGCGATTGCCCTGTGCGACCGGCTGATAAGTCGTATTACCTGCGTTGCCGCCACCACCGCAGGCTTGCAGGATCAGTAAAATAAGCAGCAGTGAATAGAGGCGCATAGACGTCTACTCCATCAATTGATCAAGCTTGTCTTCCATATGTAATTCGGTCAATTCAGTGAAGCCACCTATCCATTCACCGTCGATGAGGATCTGTGGCACCATGCGAGCACCCTGTGTCTTCTCGGTAAATTCGCGCCGGATATCCATGTCACCGGTATCGAGTCTGGCTTCTTCATACGGGATACCCCATTTGGTGAGCAGGTTTTTAGTCTTGTCACAGATCGGGCAGATGCCGGTGCTATACACTTTTACGCGGGCCATGTTGCTAATTCCATTGGTAAATAATTGTTTTATTTGAATAAAAAATACGAGACAATGTGTACTCTGACTCCGGCCATCGCTGGAGAGATTATGTCGAGCACAATATTACATGAGTTTTAAAGTCAGCGTGCCTGCCACAGGTCACAGTTTTACTGTGAACGAAGGCGAGACCATCCTTGAAGCCGCTATCCGCGAAGGCCTGGGTTTACCCTATGGTTGCCGCAATGGTGCCTGCGGGAAATGTGCGGGCGAGTTGATATCCGGTGAGATCGACTATCAGCAGGAACTGCGTTCAGCTGCGCTGGCCGAGGCTGAAGCCGGCAAAACTTTGTTCTGTCAGGCCTGTGCAAAATCTGATCTGAAAATTGCCGTGCGAGAGATCACCCAGAGCGGCGATATCGAGATAAAAACCCTGCCCTGCCGGGTCGAACATATGAAGCTGCTGTCACATGATGTCATGCAGTTGAAACTAAAACTGCCCGAAACGGAACGCCTGCAATTCATGGCCGGACAATACATCGAGATATTACTCAGAGATGGCAAGCGACGCGCATTCTCGATCGCCAACGCACCCCACGATGATGAATTCATAGAATTACAGATACGTCATGTACCCGATGGTCAGTTCGGCGATTTCGTTTTCGATGGTCTGAAAGAGAAAGCCCTGATGCGGATAGAAGGTCCATTGGGCAGTTACTATCTGCGCGAAGACTCAGACCGTCCGATCATCCTGATGGGTGGTGGCACCGGTTATGCACCGCTTAAAGGCATGCTGGAACACGCTTTCTATACAGACTTGCAGCGACCGATACATCTGTACTGTGGTGTACGTTCATTGCGAGATCTGTACATGCACGATCAGGTGACTGCCTGGGCAGAGCAGCACGATAACCTGAGCTATACACCTGTGCTATCGCAACCGGAACCGGATGATAACTGGCAGGGCGAGACTGGCTTGGTACATGAAAAAGTGGTCGCAGATCACCCTGATCTGTCCAGCTATGATGTCTATATGAGCGGGCCGCCACCGATGATAAAGGCTGGTATGGATCTGTTCTACGCACATGGATTACCGGAGAGCCAGATATATTCTGACTCGTTCGAATACTCCGATGATGCTCTGAGAGCGATGGGCATCACCAAACCGGCATCGTGATCGAGCTTGTGGTTGCTTACAATAGATCGTCTGTCCTTGTCTGAAAAACCAACCATACAGGAACTGTTACACAATCTACCACAGGTCGGTAGAGTTGAATGGATCGGTGTGCGGGGTAAAAAGAGACAACCATTGACCGAATTAACAAAAGTGACTGCACAGAGCGGTAACGGATTACAGGGTGATCGCTATGCGGGCAAAAGCGGTAGACGTGAAGTGACATTGATACAGGCTGAACATATCAAAGCCGTTTCCTCGATGTTACAGATAGACGAGATACACCCACAACAATGCCGCAGGAATATCGTCGTCAGCGGTATCAATCTGCTGGCGCTGAAAGACAAACAGTTCGAGATCGGTGACGCAGTTCTGGAGATGACCGGTCTGTGTCACCCCTGTTCACGGATGGAAGAGACTTTCGGTGCAGGCGGCTACAATGCCATGCGTGGACACGGTGGCATCAATGCGCGAGTCCTGCAGGATGGGGACATAAGACTGGGTGATAGCGTCAAGGTTGTTGATACAGATAACTAGACTACCTTCAATGCAGGCGCATCCAGTTGGCGGCCAAACTCCGGACTGATCTTCTGCAATACATCATCGGCATATTCACCGGCCAGCAGATGCATGCCCTGTCTGTAGTATTCCTGGGCGGCCTGTTCATCACCCATGTGTTCTTCCAGTAGTCGAGCCAGACGCAGATAGTTTTCTGGCATGGCTTTGACCGAGATACTGATCTCGTAATAGTTTCTCGCTTTGCCCCAGAGTGAACGCTGGGTGCACATATTGCCCAGCGCCAGTAACAGATAAGCGTTCTGCTGATGGTCCTGCAGCCAGCCCTCAGCGGTTTCCAGTTGCTTGTTATCCGATACGACATCGATCTCTGCATATTGCTGGATGAGTGTCTCATCCCATTGGTTGTTGAGATAGTGCCGAAGTAGTTGCTCGGCTTCGCCGGCAGATTCGAGTTTTATCAAAAGCGAAGCATAATGTTGTATCACATCGGCATCCAGCTTGAGGTGTCTGGGTACATCATTCCAGAGTTTCGTCAGCGCTTTAAGGTTGGTGGTTTTAGCGGTGTCGTCGAGCATGCCTTTCCAGCAAGAGACTTCCAGCGGGTAGATCTCCTGTGTAGAGAGCGCGTTATGTTTCTTGATATCGGGGATAAGACGATTGAGATTTCTCCAGTCGGATAGTTTCAGGTAGCACCGCGCCAGCAGTTTGAGGACATAGACATGTTTGGGTGAACGTTCTGCCAGCAGGGTCAGGGTAGCGAGTGCCTGCTCATATTGCTCATGGTCAAGTTGCAGTTCTGCCTTGGTCAGGCTGATGGCGGTTTCCGCATCGGGTGTTAGCTCGTGTGCCAGTCGCAGGTATTTATCGCGGCGATCGTGTGCGCCCTGTTGTTGAGCCGCACGTGCCGCACCGAGATAGGCGAGTAATGCGTTGTCATTATGTTTTACCTGAGTGAGCAGAATCTTTTCAGCTTTGTCGAAGCGCCCTTCTGCCAGTTCGATCAAACCCTGTGCCAGTGCCTGACGCGCCTTTTCAGAAAGACGCTGATGCCGTCGGCTACCGAAATATGCGAAAACTTTCAGCACAGAACCGAGGATATTGAAGATGATGGACAGTGCAAAAAGAACCAGTAACGATGCTGCGAACACGACCAGCAGAGAAGATTCAAATTCGAAGTCGGCAAACGCGATTTTGATATAACCGACATCCTGTTGCTGATACATCGAAAAACCGATGACAGTGACGACGGTGAGTAATAACACGGACAAGATTCGATTCATTGCATTTACCCCTGGATCAAGCTGACGCCATTATCGCAAATTTCGTCAATACATATCCAGTTAGAAATTCAGCTGAATATCTGTTGCAGCGCATCGAACATCGCCTGATCCGTCGCATTGCTCGCTTTTATGATGGTATGGAAGCCCAGCTGATGTGCCAGCGTTTCAGCGCGGGCACCGGGGACGATCAGTGGTATCTGTAGCAGTTGCGCAGTAGTGGTTGCGTTACCGTCCGTCATCTCGAACAGGTTTTGCAGACCTTCATTGCTGGAGATGGTGATCGCATCGGTGGATGCCAGTAACGATTCGTCGAGCGGCCTGGCTGAGACCGGTTTTTTACGTGTGTAGACTGCCGCATAGAAAATGTTTGCACCGCGGTCTGTAAGCGATCGCCCGAGTTTGTCGCGCCCGTCTTCGCCACGGAAGATGACGATGTTCTTACCGGCCACATGGACAGACTGAAACGCGTCATGTTGTAACAGGCTTTCACTGTCATGTCCTTCGGGTTGGATGCTGACGACCTTACCTGCCTGTTCGAGAGCCTTTTGTGAGCGGCTACCGATAGCTGCGAGTTTGCAGTTGCGGTCATCGATATCCATGAATGACAGAGTTTGCTTCACCGCGGTGGGGCTGATGAAGATGGCGATATCAAAATCTGCGAAATGCTGTCTGGCATAGTCTCGGCTGCTGTCATCACCGGGAGCACAGATCTCGATCGCGGGGTAATGTATCGGTATTGCTCCTGCCTGTGTGAGCGACGACATCAACTGCTGTTCGAGACCGGCAGGTCGGGTCACCAGTATGGTTTTGTCTGACAGATCAGGCATCGGCTTGCTTTATCTAACGGCAATGATTATTCTCAAGTCATGCATTGTACTCTAAACAGGCTGACGAGTTTAAACACGATAACAATCGCTTTTTCATTGATGATGTCGGCATCGCTGTGTGCGGCGAATGAGATTGTCTATGAATATGAAGAGGACCCTGAACCGAGTCGACTGATTCTGGAAGCAGTCGATCTGCAACGGCTGGGTGAGCAGGCTCGTACGGAAGACATACCGATATTGGTCGAGTTCAGTACGCCCTGGTGCAGCTACTGCGAAGCGCTGGAACAGCAGATACTTGAACCATTGATAAGGAGCAAGCAGTTCGAAGACGGCGTTCTTATCCGCAAGATAGAGGTGATGGACTCCAAAGAGATAAAAACCTTCTCAGGCGATACGCTATCGACTGCCGAGTTTGCATCCCGACTCAAGGTTTCTCTCTATCCCACACTGATCATGTTCAGTGGCAAAGGCGAACAGATAGCAGAGCGTATCGTTGGTATCACCGTACTGGAGTTTGCCTCCCGGCAGATCGAAGATAACATCAGGCTCGCGCAACAGCAGTTACGCGAGCCTGAATGAACACGACAGATTCTACTGGCTGATCGCTTTCAGCTTTTTGCGGACTTCCGGCAGATGACGACGACTGATCTCAAGCCGGTCTTCGATATTACGGAACACGATGCAGGAATGCCCGCCCCCGTTTTTAGCCATGCCGTTGACATACGATTCAGCGACCAGCGCATTACGATGGATACGCATGAACCGGTTGCCGAATTCGTCTTCCAGCGCCTTGAGCGACTCTTCGATCAGATACTCCTGATCTTCGGTGCGCAAGGTGACGTATTTCTGATCTGCCTTGAAGTACACGATGTCATCGATAGGGATCAGTTCGAGTTCACCGCGTGTCTTGACGCATATCTTCTTGCGGCTGTCACCGCGTTCGACTTCGAGGATGCGATCGAGTTGGGCACGGGTGACGCGGCGAGCCGCATCCAGTGCCGACCTCAGTCGATCCTGTTTGATAGGTTTGAGTAAGTAATCGACCGCATGTGATTCGAACGCGTTGAGCGCATGATCACTGTAGGCGGTGGTGAAGATAATCGCAGGTGGATTATTCATGCGACTGATATATTCAGCCGCCTGCAGGCCATCCATTCCGGGCATGCGGATATCCATCAGCACGATATCGGGATTACTGTGTTGTGCGTTCTGTAATGCCTGTTCGCCGGTCTCGGCTTCACCGACTATACGGTGTCCACCGATCTCCCCGACCAAATGACGTAAACGCTGACGAGCCAGTTGTTCATCATCGACAATCAATACATTCATAACACCCTTTCCAAAGGTACCTTCAATATGACGGAATAGGAATGTTTTGTCTCATTTGAATTAAACTCAGCACGGTTGCCGTAGGCGAGTTCCAGACGCTGGCGGATATTCTGCTGCGCCATCTGGTTGCCCTTTTTATGAGGCAAGGTTGCTGAGCCGTCTATCGGGTTACTCACAGTGAGCACCAGATAGTCACCGTCGCGGATGGCAGTGATATTTATGGTGCCGCCCGTGACCAACGGTTCGATACCATGATAAATAGCATTTTCTACCAGAGGTTGCAGGGATAACGACGGAATTTCTTTTTCTTTTAGCGAATCCTCGATCTGCCACTCGATTCTGAGGCGGTCTCCCAGGCGTAATATCTCGATATCCAGATAGCTGCGTGCCAGCTCGATCTCTTCGCTAAGTGTATGAAATGTCTGCTCTTTCAGGCTGGCGCGGAACAGGTCTGACAGGTCTTCGACCGCCTTTTCAGCGGATTCCGGCTTGAAGCTGATCAGGCTGGCGATGGTGTTCATGCTGTTGAACAAAAAGTGAGGCCGAATCCTTGCCTGCAGGGCTTGTAATTCCGCCCTCGCCTGCGAACTGACGTTGCGGTGCCACTCATATTGTATGTAGAAATAGCGCAACAACAATGCATAGATGACCGCGCTGATCAGCATCACCCGCAACAGGAAATGATCGACCAGAGGTGCGGTGATATCATCCAGCGCCAGCGTATCTTTCAAGATCAGCAGTCCGACACTAACGCCGAAACTGACCAGCATCATCATCACATAGCTGTAGACCAGCGCAAATTTAAGCTCCAGCCGGTTCAGCCAGTTCCTGCCTCGACACAGTAATGCCGTGTTGATCAGTCCTATCCACTGCATGAACATCGATATGAAAGCGAGGTAGTTCCAGAAATCATCGGTTGCTGCCGGAATCACCATGGTCAGTACCAGTGCCAGCACCTCGATCAGTAGCACCACCATGAAAACCGTGCGTACATCGCAGAAATCCGGCAGTAACACGTCTGGCTCTCTGAAGATATGCGGTGCTGTCTGATTAGTATCCATGCAGTGTAGAGATAGACCAGCACCACCGAAATACAAGCACCTGGGGGCGAATAAAGCGATGTGGCGATTCCGGCATCAGCAGGCGTTCTGATATACTCGCCAAAACAGGGCGATATGTCCGAACCGTACAGATAATAAAGTGTAGAGATCCATGAGCGAACAAGATTCTTCCAAAACCAATTCAGCCTGGGGCGGGCGTTTCAGCGAACAGACCGATGCCTTCGTCGAACAGTTCACCGCCTCGGTAGAATTTGACCAGCGCATGTATAAACAGGATCTGGCAGGTTCACGCGCCCATGCCCGCATGTTGAGCAAGATCGGCGTACTGTCGAAAGATGATCTGACTGCGATACTCGACGGCCTCGATAGTGTCGAACACGAGATAGAAAACGGCATGTTCGACTGGTCGGTGGCGAAAGAAGATGTGCATATGAACATCGAGTCTCGCCTTACCGAGCTGGTGGGCGATGCCGGTAAACGCCTGCATACCGGGCGTTCACGTAACGATCAGGTGGCGACCGATATCCGGTTGTATCTGCGAGACAATATCGCTGACATCATCGCATTGATTAAACAGTTGCAGTCAGGCTTGCTGGATCTGGCAGAAGCTGAGTCCGATACCATCCTGCCCGGTTTCACCCATCTGCAAGTGGCGCAACCGGTCAGTTTCGGCCACCACATGATGGCGTGGTTCGAGATGTTATCGCGAGATGCATCGCGTTTCGAAGATTGCAGTGCGCGCATGAATATCTCCCCGTTGGGTGCTGCCGCGCTGGCGGGCACCAGTTACCCTATCGACCGTGAGATGACGGCAAAAGAGATGGGGTTTGATGCACCAGCAAACAATTCATTGGATGCGGTCAGCGATCGCGATTTCGCTATCGAGTTCTGTTCAGCAGCGGCTATCCTGCTCACCCACATGTCACGCATGTCCGAAGAGATGGTGTTGTGGTCATCGGCGCAGTTTGATTTCATCGAGCTGCCCGACCGCTATTGCACCGGCTCGTCCATCATGCCGCAGAAGAAGAACCCTGACGTGCCCGAGCTGGTACGTGGCAAGACCGGTCGGGTCAACGGTCATCTTATCTGTCTATTAACGTTGATGAAATCACAACCGCTGGCGTACAACAAAGACAATCAGGAAGACAAGGAACCCTTGTTCGATACCATCGATACCGTCACCGGTTGCTTGCGCGCGTTCGCCGACATGGTACCAGCGATACAGTGCAAACATGCCAATATGTACCGGGCCGCGAAGCAGGGCTTTTCGACGGCTACCGATCTGGCAGATTATCTGGTGCGCAAAGGTGTCGCATTTCGTGATGCGCATGAGATCGTCGGTAAAGCAGTCGCCTATGGTTTAGAAACCGACAAAGATCTGGGTGATATGGAACTTGCCGAACTACAGCAGTTCTGCGAGGTGATCAGCAAGGATGTGTTCGACGTACTGACGCTGGAAGGTTCGGTAGCCGCGCGCAACCATATCGGCGGTACCGCCCCGAAACAGGTAAGGGCGGCTGTGAAAAAAGCGAGAAAAACACTGAAGACCTGAGGCACATGCTCGGTCTAGACGAGCATATCGACAGTCGAAAAATCAGGCCAGCTCGGCTTGCAGGAAACTGACGACAGAATCGAAATTGTCTTGCAGTTGCTGGAACAGGTCGGTATTGCCATCGTTAATTTTGCTCTTGCCCTGCATCTCCAGCTGTTCGGCCAGCGATGCCAGGCCGAGCGCACCGATGCTGCCGCTGGAACTTTTTATCCGATGAGCGATAGCAAAGATCTCATCGTTATTGTTTTCCTGTACCGCGAGACCCAGTGCTTGTATCTGGCCGGGCATAAATTCGAGAAACGTGTTGATCACATCATGAAATACGTCGCCCATGACGGATTTCATTTCAGCATAAGCATTCATATCCATAGCGGATGACATCCTTAGAACCTGTGTTTTTATTTGTTGCTAAGACGCGAACCCATATCACCGATGATCAGTGCTTCGGGTACGCGGAGTTTGACGGCAGCGACGATGTCGATATACATGCCCGGTTTGTTCTTGAACGAGACCCAGAGCGTGTTGAGTTTCATATCGATATTGGCGAACACCACAAAATTACTGAACTGCCTGAGTGCACAGTCAATCTCGGCCAGAGTCTGTTTGATGACATGTTCCGGCTTGTGTTTGAGCTTGGGGATGATCATCAGAAAATCGCTGAGAGGTTTACCATCTTCGTCACGAGTGGGTGCCAGCTTCCACAGAGGTTCTGCAGGAGACAAATCAGTACTGAGCTTGAGTTCAGTTGTTGACATACACTTTCCCTATCGCGTAACTCGATATTAGCACGACAAATGCTGTTGACTACAAGTGATATCGACCGACGGTTGGAAAATCTTTACTGCAACAAGGTCTGCAACCATCGGCTAATGTCTGCGATCTCTTCAGGGCAGATACTGTGTGGCATGGCATATTCATGCCATTCCACGGCAAATCCCTGCTGTTTCAGAGCCGTTGCACTCATTTCGCCATATCGGGTCAGTACCACATCATCCTGGCTACCGTGTGCCATGAAGACCGGTACCGATCTATTCTCGCTATGTTCAACATCGGAGCAAGCAGGCAGATAGGTAGAAAGCGCCATCACACCGGCGAGCGGTCGGGCATAATTCAGCGCAACATGTAGTGCCACCGCGCCGCCCTGCGAAAAGCCGGCGATCACGATACGGTCAAGCGGGATACCCTGCTCCTGTTGCTGGTCGATCATGTGCTGGATACGCTGACTGGACGCTTCGATGCCGGGCGCATCCTGCCGGTCTGCGATCGCCAAACTGGTGATATCGTACCAACCGGGCATCTTATAACCCTGATTGATGGTGATGGGTCGTACGGGTGCATTGGGGAAAATAAATCGTATCGCCATAGAGTCGGGCAGACCGAGCTGCGGGATGACAGGTAGGAAATCATTACCATCGGCACCCAGACCATGTAACCAGATCACACAGGCATCGGGGGAATCGCCGGTTTCGACGATGACATCATCAGCATAAGGCAGGGTATTCATAAATAGTTGTAATAAAGTGTTTTCGTGGGGTGGGATTATTGCAATAATTCCGGTCTAATTATATCCGTGTATCCAATATGTTTAGAACATTACTCATCATGATGGTTTTCAGCCTGTCTGCCTGTGGCAAAACAGGTGATCTATACCTGCCCGACGACACCACAAGCAGCAGGACCGGTTCAGAAATCGTGCTGGCTTGCGCAAGAGGACAGCAAGGCGAGCGAGTCTGATGGATTATTTTGAATACAGAGAAGGTCGTCTGTGGGCTGAAGATGTTGATATCAGTGCACAGATCGCGCAATGGGGTACACCCTGTTATGTCTATTCCCGTGCCACGCTGGAACGACACTGGCAGGCATATGATGATGCGCTCGGTGAACATGCACATCTGGTATGTTACGCAGTCAAGGCCAACTCCAATCTGGCAGTATTAAATGTGCTGGCAAAACTTGGTTCGGGCTTCGATATCGTATCGGTCGGTGAACTGGAACGGGTTTTACGTGCCGGCGGTGAAGCGAGCAAAGTGGTTTTTTCCGGCGTGGGTAAACGACGTGACGAGATAGAACGGGCGCTACAGGCAGGTATCCGCTGTTTCAACGTCGAATCGGTCGCCGAGCTGGAAGTGATAGCCGAGGTCGCGCAGGCGAACGATACCATCGCACCGGTCTCTGTCCGGGTTAATCCGGATGTGGATGCGAAAACGCATCCGTATATCTCGACTGGCCTGAAAGATAACAAATTCGGTATCACCATCGAAGATGCCCTTTCGGTCTATCAGCATGCCGCCGCTCAGCCTGCGCTGAAGGTCGTCGGTATCGATTGCCATATCGGCTCACAGTTGACCGATGTCACGCCTTTCGTCGATGCGCTGGACAGGGTGCTGGCATTGATCGACCGCCTGGCCGAGGCCGGTATCGAATTACAGCATATCGATCTGGGCGGTGGTCTCGGTATCACCTATCGCGATGAACAGCCACCGCAACCCTCCGATCTGGCGGCTGCATTATCACAACGCCTGCAAGGTCGTGGACTGGAAGTCATGATCGAGCCGGGCCGGTCGATAGCGGGTAATGCCGGCATCCTGCTGACCGAAGTGTTGTACCTGAAACACAGCGAACATAAAAATTTCGCCATCGTCGATGCGGCGATGAATGATCTGTTGCGGCCGGCATTATATTCCGCGTGGCAGGAGATCGTTCCGGTGATCAAAAAAGCGGATAAGCAAGCGCGGGTTTACGATGTCGTCGGACCGGTCTGTGAGACTGGTGATTTCCTCGGCAAAGATCGCCAGCTAGATCTCGCGCAGGGCGACATACTGGCGGTGCGTTCAGCGGGGGCGTATGGTTTCGGTATGAGTTCGAACTACAACAGCCGGCCGCGTGTGGCAGAGATCATGGTCGATGGCAGCCAGGCGACGGTCGTACGTGAGCGTGAAACCATCGAGGACCTGTTACAGGGCGAGCGGATTCTCGATCGATGATGCCTTCAGCACAGACACGACAGGATCTGACACAGGCGGGCACCTTGTTGTACGCACAGGAACAGCTGCCGCTACAGGAATCAGAATGGGATATTCTGGAAAGCCTGCTGGATGAAGTCAGCTATGACCATGTGGTCAGTGGTGATGCCAGTGAAGATCACTCGGTATATGTCGCCCGGTTCGTCAACGATGTCGAGAGGCCGGTCGATCTGAATGCGCTGACGGACAAGGTAAAACAGATCGTACTGAGCGAGAAGATGCTGAAGTTCTACAGCACGTTCACCGGTACCGATGTGCTGTGTCTGCGCCGGTGTCAGGCAAACATGTTATTGCCCGGTGACTATATCGGTCTGCATAAAGACCAGGACAGCAACCCGGATTATATCGCCACGGTGGTTTTCCACTTCGATGAGCGTTATCAGGGGGGCGAATTTGTCACCTATCATCCCGAACAGGGCGCACAGCATTTTCATCCCGTGGCACGTAGTGTATTGGTGAATAACTGCGAGATACCACACGAGGTCACACCGTTGACCAAGGGTAAACGCAAGACGCTGGCCTGTTTTCTCTCTCTGGATTTCGGCGAAAGCCCTACACGTAGACAATCGTTCAGATTGTCAAATTGACACATATTTTCTTCACCTGAATATCCTCAATGATGGCGGCCTCTGCTACATTCATGTGAGAGTGTGGTGTAATAATTCTGGAGTAAATCAATGAGCCGACTGATTACAATGCTGATGGTCATGTTTTCGATGACATATCAGCTGGATGCGAGTGCATCGATAACACCGGTCAATGACCAACGTGCCTGTGTTGTTCAAGCAGAAGACGGCGACAATACGGCGACCGATGGTGAAAAAGAGACGGAAGAAGAAGCCGAACCGGAGTGTGATTAAATTTATATCCAATCTGGTCGATACTGTCTTACAGTGACAGATACCCGAAAACAGATACCAGGGCCGATATTCAACCCCGCCTCTGTACACAAGAAAAGCAAAACCCCAATCAAGACGAGGAGTCTATCCATGATGAGAAACAAATTTATTGCAACATGTGCGATAACCGCAAGCCTGTTGTTTTCAGCCAGCGCATCTGCTGACAGACCTGTCGGTATCACTAAAAAGTTGATGGAAGTGACGGTCACCCACAACGGTGTCAAAACCACCATCAAACGTAATCAGGACAACAAGAACAAGGTCAAGAAAGCCTTCTCCAAAACATCACGTCCCTGCCCTCCGTTCTGCATCCAGCCAATCAGTCTGGCACCGGGAGTCGAGACTATCGGTGAAGTGGAGATGCTGGACTATCTGCAGAAGAAAGAGAGCGACGACAGCATCCTGGTCATCGATTCACGCACACCGGACTGGGTGAAGAAAGGCACCATCGCCGGTTCCATCAATATCCCCTGGACCAAGCTGAATCCCGCCAAAGGTGCAGACCCGATCTCCATCGCCGAGATAATGGAAGATCAGTTCGGTGCCAAAGAAAAAGATGATAATAGTTTTGACTACAGCAATGCCAAGACGCTGGTCATGTTCTGTAACGGTATGTGGTGTGGGCAGTCACCGAACAATATCAAAAACCTGTTGAAGCTGGGTTATCCCGCTGACAAGATCAAATGGTATCGTGGCGGTATGCAGGACTGGGAAATCCTCGGTCTGAGTACAGTCAAAGGCAAATAAGACGATATCGTCCTCGAAGTTAACAAGGCCGCTCGATCGAGCGGCCTTGTTATTTGTGCGAAAGATTCGTTGTACAGTCGTGTTTAAAGCTGACGAAGTTGCTCGATGATATCGGCAGGCTCCATCCGCCGGGTGTAATCAGCATCGACGAAGGCATGCCTGATACTCCCCTGTCGGTCGATGATATACGTCGCGGGTATCGGAAGCTCGTAGTTCTCATCACCATTGTGCCCGGGAAGATCAAACTCGAAGGCATCATAGACTGGCCGCACCTCATCCGACAGCGAAAAACATAGACCGAACTCACGGGCGACCTTGTTCCCGACATCACTGAGCACGTCGAAAGAGAGATCGAGAGACCGACTCTGCTGATCGGACTTATCCACCACCTGTGGCGAGATTGCGACCAGATCCGCACCGAGTTGGCGGATCTGGTCGATATGCGTGGCCAGTGCTCGTATTTCGAGGTTGCAATAGGGGCACCAGGCACCGCGATAGAAGCTGATTACCAAAGGACCCGATTTCAGTTTTTCGCTGACAGACACCATCTCACCGTTCGCAGCAGGCAGGCTGAAGTCAGGACAACGGTCGCCCTGATTGAGAGCGGTTTCAGCCTGACCGGAATCGACCTGTTGCTGGATGCTGCCGAGCAGAACGTTAAGCGTCGCTTCCGGTAGCGTGGGTAGCATCTGCTCCTGTAGTGCATGGATGGCCTGGGCGAGAGTTTCTTTTTGGCTCATTTTGTTCCCCTGTTATTGGTTGGCTGTAAGCTGACATTAGTCAGTCAGATGACTAATAGTAGTCGGCTCGACACAAACATGCAAATGTGACTCTATGTAGCGGTAAGTCAGCCCGTCAGGATAAAGAGCAGAGCGGACGAGAGAAATCATTGTCAAAACCGTATGGCACTCTGTATGCTTCAGCGATGACACTAAAATTTACAAAGATGCACGGCACAGGCAACGATTTCATCGTGATCGATGCGATCAACCAGCAGGTCGAGTTGAGTACAGAGCAGATTAGGGCATTGGCGGATCGTCACTTCGGTATCGGTTGTGACCAGCTGTTACTGGTTGAGCGAGCGACCAGCGAACAGGCAGCGTTCCGCTACAGGATATTCAACGCAGATGGCGGTGAGGTCGAGCAGTGCGGCAATGGTGCTCGTTGTTTTGCCCGTTTCGTACGGGAGAACGGTTTGACCGATGCCAGCAC
>WFUQ01000164.1 GCA_015484935.1 Gammaproteobacteria bacterium | reverse complement strand
ATACTTTGCCTTTCTGGCGTAGCGAAGGAATGATGCCGCCTTCGACACCGCGCACCATCAGGCAGGAATCGTATTTAACATGACGGGCCAGCATGGCATAGACGCGGGTGTAAGGCTTGTGTACATAACCGGACATGTAATGGGTTTTCAGTTTTCCGCTGACAGGTTTTGTCAGAACCTCAACCGTGGTGATCGCCTGACGTTTGACCATGGTAGTGCGCAGAGCGGTCAGATCATGCAGCGCAGGACAGTATGCTTTCTGATCCACATAAGCCCAGCCAGCATCGCTTGAAAGTTTTGCGGCGGCTTCTGCGACACTGTATCCGACATCGATACCTGCCGCTTTGAGTACGCGGTGATGGGTGATACCGAATTTCGGCCCGGTGGTTTCGACACCATGCGAGATGGAAGCGACGCCGCAGGCAGCCAGTACGGCAGGTAAGAACGGTGCGGGTGGCAGCGAACGGTTGTAACCATTGTAAGGGTCGGACATGTCCAGGACTTCATCGACATCGGCGACAGCGGTAGTACAGACATCACGGATGCCATCGAGTACACCGATGTTTTCCTCATCGGTCTCACGTTTCATACGTAACGCGATAAGGAACAGGGCGGATTGCACATCTTCGACATCACCCTGCAGGATTGCGCGCATACCGGCACGTGCTTCCTCTCTGGTGATGTCCTTGCTCATGTCAGGACCGGTCGCGATGCGTTGGATGATCGAACGCATGATGGTCTTGTTGTCTTTCTGCAGCAGTTCTTCTACATCGATAGCCATGTCATTTTCCCGGATCGGCAGGGGTCAACCGATCGCAACTAGTATTTTGTCGCCGTCAATTCTGACAGCGTAAGTATTTAAATCATCTTCAGCCGGTTCGTCCAGTGCTTTACCGGTCTTCAGTTCGAAGCGGCTGCCGTGCAGCGGACACTTGACGCAATCGTCATGTAACGACCCCTTGTACAACGAAGCGTCTTCATGGGTGCACATGTCATCGACCGCATAGATCGTGCCCTCGACATTGGCCAGCAGGTAATGCTTGCCCTGGTGTTCTGCATGATACATCTTGCCGACAGCCACATCGGTGATATCAGCCAGAGCAACATAATTTTCAGCCATAGTGTTCCGCGTCATTTGCAAAGGGGCGGTATTTTAGCGCATTCTGATATAGAACGCATAATAGGTTGATTTTCGTGGGGTTTTTGTTGTTTTGTTGTGGCGAGGTTTGTCTGTATCGTCGCAAGCTGAAAGGTGGATTCCCGCCTGCGCGGGAATGACGGTTGGGATGGATTTGTGGTTTTACGTATGTGGTGTCAGCTCTGCTCCGTTATAGATCAGGTTTCTCAGCCTGCTTCGTGATGTCTTCTCCTTGAATTCAATGCTCTACTACCCAAAAAAGTCATTCCCGCGCAGGCGGGAATCCACGTCTAAAGGATAGAAAAACGCTGGGGCATCACCAGGTTTCCCGAGTAATCCTTAGAGAAGAGTCTCCACGCTGATACACATCAGCCACGCCATTCCCGCGCTGAGCTTGCCCTCGCGAAGTCGCGGGGCGGGAATCAATGTCTAAAGGATAGAAGAATGCTGATGTGCCACCAAGTTTCCCGAATAATTTACAGAAGGGTCTCCACGCTGACACACATCAACCACGTCATTCCCGCGTAGGCGGGAATCCACGTCTAAAGGATAGAAGAATGCTGAGGCATCACCAGGTTTCCCGAGTAATCTGCAGATGAGTCCCTGTACTGGCAGTCAAACTTTATCCATGGTGCTCATAGCTCTACTGACTACCCAAATAACAACATGTTATTCCTGTGCTGAGCTTGCCTTTGCGAAGGCACGGGGCGGGAATCCACGTTCAAAGGAGGGAATAATACAGATCCTCCCATCGAGGGTTGCGGGCAATAATCAGGTTGATCTTCCACGCCCGTCGCCATTTTTTAATCTGGCGTTCTCTGGTGATTGCCGCATACATTGTTTCGTGCAATTCGAAGTAAACCAGCAGATGAGTCTGGTATTGTTGACTGAATCCTTCGATACAGTTGTTCTTGTGTTGGTATATCCGCTGCACCAGATGACTGGTGACACCGGTGTAGAGTGTGCCGTTTTTCCTGTTAGCGAGTATGTAGACTGCAGGTTCCTTTTGCATGGTCTTGTCCTTGATGTTGGTTTCACTATCGTGGGAGTGTTGATAGCGTTTGTTGCAGGTATTAACCGATAAGCGTGTCCTTGGCTTTGTTTATCTGTGCTGCCAGATGATCTGAGCCGCCTTTGTCAGGATGCACTTTCATCATCATGCGTTTGTGGGCGTTCAGGACCTGTTCTTTCGTCGCGCCGGGTTTGAGCCCGAGGATGGCGAGTGCTTCTTCTTCACTCATCGCACCTTTGGCGGTTTGCGTCTGTCGATTGTTTTGTTGCGTGTTCTGTTGTTTGGTCTGACTATACAGGCGACTGATTATCGGCAGGTATCTGAGATAACCGATGACGCGTGGGATCATGGCGATGAGGCCACCGATGATGGCGGTCAACACGTTCAGTTTACCGGTGGCGGCGAGCAGGGCGAGGCTGGCGAGAATCACCCCGATGACGGTTTTTATGATGAGTTTCTTGCGTTGCTCGCCCGTTGCCGTTTTTATCTTGTGCCAAAGCAAAAGGGCAATGGAGAGCACAGCAACCAGTAGGATGATGCGCGCCATTGCCCTTTATACCGTCTAAGTGACAGGTGTTACAAGTGCTTTACAGATTTTTCAGTGCGCGATCGACTGTGGCGCCGATATCTGCAGGGCTACGTACTACGTGTACGCCGAGTGCTTCCATAGCATCCATCTTGGCGATAGCGGTATCCGCTTTGCCGGAGATGATGGCACCGGCGTGACCCATGCGGCGCCCCGGTGGTGCAGATACACCAGCGATGAAACCGATGACCGGTTTGTCCATATTCTTCTGTGCCCATTCCGCGGCTTCGACTTCCTGTTGGCCACCGATCTCACCGATAAGCATGACGGCATCGGTATCCGGGTCGTCATTGAAGGCAGTCAGTACATCGACGAAGTTGGCACCATTGATGGGGTCACCACCGATGCCGACACTGGTCGACTGGCCATGCCCTAAAGCTGTCATTTGCGCCACGGCTTCGTAGTTCAATGTGCCTGAACGTGAGACCACACCGACACGACCGGGTGTGTAGATGTTGGCTGGCATGATGCCGACCTTGCATTCGCCCGGTGTGATGACACCGGCCGTGTTAGGGCCAAAGATCTTCGCATCATGACCAATCAGGTAGCGCTTCACGCGTACCATGTCCTGTACCGGAATACCGTCAGCGATGACGACGATGGTTTTGATGCCCGCATCGATCGCTTCCAGTATCGCATCCGCCGCAAAACGTGGTGGTACGAACACGCCGGATACATCCGCACCGGTTTCAGCAACAGCATCGGCGACGGTATGAAATACCGGACGATCCAGATGTTTGCTACCACCTTTGCCGGGTGTGACACCACCGACGATGTTGGTGCCGGTCTTGATCGCTTCTTCTGCATGGAAGGTAGAATGCTGGCCGGTGAAACCCTGATAGATCACACGTGAATCTTTATTGATGAAAATACTCATGACAATGCCTCCACAGCTTTACGTGCAGCATCATCGAGATCGTCCGCAGTGATAAACGGTAAGCCGGATTCGTTCAGAATCTTCTGACCTTCTTCGTAATTGGTTCCGGACAGACGCACGATGACCGGTTCCTTGATGTCCTGATCCTGCATCGCCTGCACCACGCCGGTGGCGATCCAGTCGCAGCGGTTGATGCCGGCGAAGATGTTGAGCAGGATGACTTTGACGTTCGGGTCTTTCAATACGATACGGAAAGCGTTGGCGATCTTCTCGGGCGATGCACCACCACCGACGTCGAGGAAGTTGGCTGGCATGCCGTTGTGGAAGGTGATGGCATCCATCGATGCCATCGCCAGACCGGCACCGTTGACGATACAGCCGACGTCACCATCCAGTGCGATGTAGTTAAGACCATGACCGGATGCTTCGACTTCTTTCGGATCTTCTTCATCGAAATCACGGTAAGCCATGATGTCGGGGTACTGATCGACCGCGTTGCCATCGAAAGACATCTTGGCATCCAGTGCCACCAGTGTGTCTTCGTTTACGATAGCCAGTGGGT
>WFUQ01000163.1 GCA_015484935.1 Gammaproteobacteria bacterium | reverse complement strand
TTGCTCATCAAGGATACGTTTTTCGATTTTTAGATAGGCAATTTTGTCGTCGCGCATGATGGCGGCTTCGAATACCCCGTCTATCGCCAGCAGGTCCGATTCCTGCAGATCCGGCTGATCTCCGATGTTGAGCAGCAGGGTACTGAGCTGGCGTGGTTTACTCATAAAACTGGCGATCAGCAGCCACAGCAGAATCGCCCCCAGCGCAACCAGCAGCGCCCCGTCGTTACCCCATCGTCCATGGGCATAGCCGCCCAGCACGCCTCCGGCGAAGGCCCCCAGAAACTGACTGCTGGAATAAACACCCATGGCCGTGCCCTTGCGTGAGGCATCGGCGGTTTTACTCACCAGTGACGGCAGGCTGGCTTCGAGCAGGTTGAAGGCGGCGAAGAACATGACCATGCCGAACACCAGCTGCCACAGGTTGCTGCTATAGATAAGCCCCAGCAATGCCAGTGCGAGTACGGCGATGGCGCTGAGGAAAACCGCCTTCATCTGCTGTTTTTTCTCAGCGTAGATGATGCAGGGCAACATGATGATGAGCGAGGCGACGAACATGGGCAGATAGACCTGCCAGTGGTCTTCTCCAGCCAGACCACCGACATCACGCAACATCAATGGCAGCACCAGAAAGGCACTCATCAGCGAGAGATGCAGGATGAAGATGCCGGCATCCAGGCGTAACAGGTCGAACTGCTTGAACACGCTGCCGAGACTGGAAACCTCAACTTCGGCATCGCGGTGAAATTTGCTGACCACCGGATCAGGCACCATCCAGATCAGCACGATCAGGCCGGACATGGCGAGCACGGCGGTGATGATGAAGATACCGGAGATGCCAACATAGGAGTTGATGATCGGTGCCAGCACCATGGACAGCGCAAATGCCAGCCCGATGGAAGCCCCGATGAGCGCCATCATCTTGGTGCGGTGCTCCTCCCTCGACAGGTCGGCCGCAAGTGCCATCAGCGCCGCTGCAATCGCGCCTGCGCCCTGCAAAGCCCTGCCCAGTATGATGCCGACGATGCCGTGCGCCGATGCCGCCAGCAGGCTTCCAAGGGCGAAGATGACCAGGCCGGTGGCGATGACTGGTTTGCGTCCGATACGGTCAGACAACCAGCCGAACGGTATCTGCAACATCGCCTGGGTGAGCCCGTAGGCACCGATGGCGAGGCCGGTGAGCAGCGGCGTGGCTTCGGGCAGAGATTCGGCATACAGGGCAAAGACCGGCAATATCAGGAACAGCCCGAACATACGGAAGGCGTAGATCATCGCCAGCGCGATGCCTGCGCGACGTTCCTGTGAACCTAACTGTGTTTGGAGTGCTGACAAGTGGGTGGATACTGGCTGTAGCGTTAAAGCAAATTTGACCTGAGGGTATAAAGCAGTGCATTCTAGCAGATTGCTCCACAGATACTGATAGTGCTCAATGGATACCATCCAGATTCGCGGTGCCCGCACCCACAACCTGAAAGATATTGATCTCGACATACCGCGGGACAAGCTCATCGTCATCACCGGCCTGTCCGGTTCGGGCAAATCCTCGCTCGCCTTCGATACCATCTTCGCCGAGGGGCAGCGGCGTTATGTGGAATCACTGTCGGCCTATGCCCGGCAGTTCCTGTCGATGATGGAAAAACCGGATGTGGACCATATCGAAGGCCTGTCACCGGCTATCTCCATCGAGCAGAAGACCACCTCACACAATCCGCGCTCGACGGTCGGTACCATCACCGAGATATACGATTATCTACGCCTGTTATACGCACGCGCCGGTATCCCCAAATGCCCCGACCACGATACCGAGCTGGAAGCCCAGACCATCAGCCAGATGGTCGATCAGGTGCTGGCTTTGCCGGAAGAGACGAAATTGATGTTACTGGCACCGGTGATACGCGAACGTAAGGGCGAACATGAAAACCTGCTCGCCGATCTGAGGCAGCAAGGCTTCATCCGTGTGCGCATCGATGGCGCAGTGGTCGAGCTGGATGCCACTCCGGATCTGGAAGCGAAACAGAAACATACTATAGAGGTGGTAGTCGATCGCTTTAAAGTACGACCGGATATTCAGACCCGACTGGCAGAATCACTTGAGACCGCACTGAACATCGCGAACGATGTCGCTGTCATCTCGTTCATGGATGATGACAAAGCGGATGACATGGTGTTCTCGGCAAAGTTCGCCTGCCCCAGTTGCGGTTACAGCCTGCAGGAACTGGAACCACGGCTGTTCTCATTCAATAATCCCGCTGGCGCCTGCGACGAATGTGACGGCATCGGACATAAACATTATTTCGATCCCGAACGTGTCGTCACCAACCCGCACCTGAGTCTGGCAGGCGGAGCCATCCGTGGCTGGGATCGACGGAACGCCTATTATTTCAGCATAATAACGGCACTGGCTGAACACTACGGATTCGATTACGAGATCCCTTACGAAGAACTGCCCGAGAAGATACAGAACATTCTGTTGTATGGTAGCGGCAAGGAAAAGATTCAGTTCAACTACCCCGGTCACCGGGGACGTCGCGGCAAGAGACGTTCGCATCCGTTCGAAGGTGTGGTGCACAATATGGAACGCCGTTACCGCGAAACCGAATCCAACGTGGTACGCGACGAACTGGCTAAGTATATGTCACTGCAGGATTGTCCGGCATGTGAAGGCACACGGTTGAACACAGCAGCGAGACACGTGTTCATCGCGGACAAGACCTTGCCCGAGATAACTTCGTTACCGATCCAGCATGCCTATGACTTCTTCGATCAGTTAAACCTGCAAGGCAAACGCGGTGAGATAGCGGACAAGGTCAACAAGGAGATATCGGCGCGACTCAACTTTCTGGTGAACGTCGGACTGGATTATCTGACGCTGGATCGAAGCTCAGACACCCTGTCCGGTGGTGAAGCACAACGCATCCGACTCGCCAGTCAGATCGGTGCCGGTCTGGTAGGTGTGATGTATATCCTGGACGAACCGTCTATCGGCCTGCATCAACGTGACAACGATCGCCTGTTGAGCACACTGGTGCATCTACGCGACATCGGCAATACCGTGATCGTAGTCGAGCACGACGAAGACGCTATCATGCACGCCGATCATGTCATCGATATCGGTCCCGGTGCAGGTGTGCACGGCGGTGAGGTCATCGCCCAGGGTACACCGTCTCAGGTGATGAACAATCCATCCTCCCTGACCGGGCAATACCTATCTGGCATCAAAGAGATCAGCATTCCAGAACAACGTGTCACTGCCAGTGATCGATTCTTCACCGTGAAAGGCGCGACCGGCAACAACCTTAACGATGTCGATGTCAGTATTCCGGTGGGATTATTCACCTGCATCACTGGCGTTTCCGGTTCTGGCAAATCGACTCTGATAAACGATACGCTGTACGCCATCCTCGCGCGTGAGATAAACAACAACTCGATGCCGGCCGCGCCCTATGACAGCATCGAAGGCATCGAATATTT